>JANMVS010000546.1:0-25777 GCA_031392885.1 Verrucomicrobiota bacterium | reverse complement strand
GCCTGGAGCGAGGGTGAGACCGTTGTGCAGCTTCACGGCATCGGTCCCTGGCAGATCAATTACGTCAACCCCGCCGACGATCCGAGAACCGCGCAAAAATGATGGCCGGCGTCGACCAGCGAAGTTCAGAACCCAGCATCGGTGTCGGGCATCTGAGTTTGATAAAAATGCCCGAGCGGATGTGGCAGGGGAGGAAGCGCGAGAGCTGCCATCGTCGGGTCCGGTGATGCGAAAATCATGCTTCGCTTGTGCGCGCAGGGATGTTGATGTTCGGCTGAAGAATGATGCCAGGATTTTTTCGGGCGTCCCTCCAGCCGCCTCAGCAATAAGAGCAAAATGGGGTCTGGCTGTACATTTAGCCCTAGTTATCGAACCACCGTAAAAGGTGAAATGTAAAGCCAGACCCTTTATCCATCTCCTGCCGTCTACCGTCCTCACCCCAGCTTCGCGGCGAGTGTCACTTTCGCATTGAGCAGCCGCGAAATGGGGCAGCCGGCCTTGGCCTTGGCGGCGAGCTCGTCAAATTTCGCCGCGGCGATGCCGGGGATCTTCGCCGTGAGGATAAGGTGCGAGGCCGTGACGGTCCAGCCGGCAGGCGGGACATTGTCGAGGCTGACCTCGGCGGTGACCTCGAGCCGCTCCGGCGTGAAACCCGCCTCGCCCAGCACACCGGAGAGCGCCATCGCGAAGCAGCCCGCGTGCGCCGCCGCGATCAGCTCCTCGGGATTGGTGCCGGCGCCCGACTCAAAGCGGGAGCCGAAGGAATATTCCGTGTTCTTGAGCGCGCCGCCGGGAGCGGTGAGCGCGCCTTTGCCTGCCTTGAGTGAACCTTGCCAGACGGCGGATGCGGTGCGTTTCATGGGTTGAATGGGTTGTGCGAACAGGGAAGCCAACCCCGGCCTCAACGCAAACGCTTATTGCAAGCACCCACCAGCAAGCAGCCCCCTGCCTGCCGTGAACCGGCCCGGGCAAGGACTCAGGTCTTAAATCCTGTAGTCCCGGACCGCGCCAGCTAGCCCGGATATTTCACACTCTGCTCGCAACCGAAACCACACCCTGGGCCAAATCTTTTTCCGCATTCGCGGCTGCTCGGGATATCCGGGCTAGTGCTTGGCCCACGCCCAGCCCGTGATCCGCCAGCCGGCCGGGCCTTTTTGCAGGGTGATCGTGATGATCGAGCCGACTTCCCCATCCGGCTTGCCGTTCAGCTTGTATTTGTAGTCCGCGGGCATGACGACATAGGCGCGATCTCCGCTGACATCGACATGCCGCGGCTTGCCGAACGTGACGACCCCATCCGTGATTTTGTTCTTCTGGGCGTCGACGTCGTAGTCACTCATCCACTTGGCGAAAGCCCCCGCGCCGTGCCACTCGTAGGGAGGAAATTCATCGAGGATGGACATCTGCTCGGCGCCCGCCGCCAACATCAGCTTCAGGTCGCCCTTGTTGAAGCCGTCCAGGAATTGCCGCACGGGGACCATGACCTCGGCCGTTTCGGATGCAGCCACCGGTCCCACGATCAAGGCGGCCAGGGCGAGTGCGAGTAATATTCTTTGCATATGCTTTTTCTGTTTGGGGGTTATGAGGCGAACACTGTCCACTACTCTGCGAAAGAGCCCCGCCTGAGCGAGCATGGAATCGGCGACACCGGACTGTGATGACCGATTCGTGTTCATCCCTGCGATCCGTGGTAAAGACCAATGCCGGCGGCCTTGAATCGCCGGCCGTGGCTTGGCCGATTCCATTTGCTGTCTTAGTCCTTCCCCCCCCCGGCCGGCCCACAGGGCTATCCCGGATCGATCAACGATCCCGACACCTGACCCTACCCGCTCCTCTCGTACGCTGACCCGAGTCTGTCTGTGGCATCAGGGTTCCTCTCCGAATGCCGCCCCGCTCGCCGCAGGCACACCCCGGGCTTGGAGATTGACCCTGGCGGGAAACGAATTATCAATCGCCCAACTTCAATTGACCGGCCGCCGTCCCCCCGGACGCATACCACAGGTGACCGACGCCGGTCAGTCCCACGCAACCCAAGGAAACTTATGAACCTCGTGGAATGGTCGATGAAAGGAATGGAGTTCGTGAACTGCAATTGTGCCTGGGGTTGTCCCTGCCAATTCCATGCGCTCCCCACCTACGGTAACTGCAACGCCTATTGCTTTGTGCAAATCGAAAAAGGCCGCTTCGGCGACGTCCCGCTCGACGGCTTGCGGTGGGGTATTCTGGCCTCGTGGCCGGGTGCTATTCATCACGGCAATGGCACCTTTCAAGCCATCGTGGACGAACGCGCGAATGCGAAGCAGCGCGCCGCGCTCGAGGCGGTGGCTCATGGCAAGGAAACCGAGCCAGGTACGCTCATCTGGCAGGTGTTCTCCACCACTGTCACCAAATTGTTGCCCACACTCTACAAGCCCATCGATCTCGTCATCAACCTCGCCACGCGCAAGGCGCAGGTCAGCGTGCCGGGTGTCGTCACGGGCAACGCGGAGTCGATCCGCAATGATGTGACGGGAGCCGAACTTCCCATCCGCATCACATTGCCCGCCGGCTTCGAGTTCAACGAGGCGGAAATCGTGAACGGCAAGGGCCAGACCATCAACGGCGCCATCGACCTTAAATACGACGGCACCCACGCCCACCTGGCGGAAATTCACTGGAGCACGCACGGAGTCGTGCGCTGACCGGATTCCACCCGGGTGAGTCGGCCAACCACGCTTGAGTCTCTTCTGCGGCGCGATCGCTGGCTGGTCGGCGGCGCGCTGGCCGTGGTCATCCTGCTTTGCTGGGCCTGGATCGTCCCCATGGCTGTCGACATGTACGGGACCATGACCGGATCGTCCGCGTGGATGATGACCGACACCTGGGATTTCACGCATCTGGTGCTGCTGTTTGCGATGTGGGTGGTGATGATGGCGGGCATGATGCTGCCCTCCGCCGCCCCGGCACTGCTGATTTACGCCATGGTGGTGCGCAAGAGTCCGGCTGGAGAACGCGCGCGGGCCCATGTCTATGCTTTCGGCGGAGGCTATCTGCTCGTCTGGACGGTTTTTAGCTTCGCTGCCACGGGGCTGCAGCGCTGGCTCGCAAATTTGCTGCTGCTCACACCCATGATGGACGCGTCGGACCGCCGGTTCGGCGGAACGCTGCTCATTCTCGCCGGACTTTTTCAGTTCACCCCGTTCAAGCGCGCCTGCCTGCAATACTGCCGTTCCCCGGCGGAATTTCTCACCCGGCATTGGCGTCCCGGTGTCGCCGGCGGCTTTCACCTGGGCTGGGTGCACGGACTCTACTGTCTCGGCTGCTGCTGGGCGTTGATGCTACTGCTTTTTGTCGGCGGGGTGATGAACCTCTGGTGGATCGGCGCGCTTACCGTCTTCGTGCTGCTCGAAAAGGTGGCCCCTTTCGGCGCGTGGGGCGGGCGGCTCGCGGGGCTGCCGATCATCGCGCTCGGCCTCTGGTTCCTCCTGCCGGGATCCGCCTGACCGGAATCAGGCAGATGGGCGGGCGTCGGTTTCCATACCGACGCCGGTCGCCGAGGTGGAAACACTGGCCGCCACACTGCTCATGAAACCCGTGCGGGCGAGAGTGGAATCGGCGCTTCCGCACTGCAGGAAAGGCAGCCTGAAGTTGACCTGTCTTGACTGCTGACTGGGACGATCCGGGCACTGCGCTGCCCAATTGAATCCTCAACTCAGTTGCCGCCCGGACCCGTGGGGTCCAACAGCCGCCCGGCCGCGCGGGCCGCGAACAGCATCACCAGCCCGGCGCCGCCGACCAGGCCGGCATGCAGCAGCCAGAATTGCACGCCCGACAGGCGTTCCAGCAGTCCGCCCAGCCAGCCGACCAGGTTGTTGCACATGAACAGGTGCAGGTAGTAGACGCCCATGATCGTGCCCGCGACGGATTGCGGGGCGACCCGGACATACATGGCCAGCCCGACCGGAAACACATTGGCGAAGCCGATACTATTGAGGACCTCGAAGCCGAGCACCCAGCCGATGCCGGCCTTCTGGCTCGGGGCGTGGGCGATCGCCGCCATCGCGAGGCAGAGCAACCCGAGCGCGCTGATGCCGAGTCCGAGCGTGATCTTAACCACCTCGCTCGGCTCCTTGAAGCGCTTCGCCCACAGGCGCCAGAACGCCACGGCCCCGACGAGACACGAAACACTCACGATCGCATCGAGCGTGACGAGCCAGGTGGTCGGCATCGTCTTGCCGAAGAACACCAGGCTCACGTGGTCCGGCACCCACAGCAGGTAGGCGTTGAAAATCTCCTGGTTGCCGACGGCGCCGACCGCGAGCACGGGCAGCAGCAGGATCAGGACGATCACCGCGTTGCGCTCGTCCCGCGTGAGGCCCGGCCGCGCCGCGCGCTCGACTTGGGTCGCGCGCCGTTCCTCCTTCGGCAGCCATTTCCGGCCGCTCAGGTAGATGGCGAGGCCCAGCACCATGCCGATGCCGGCGGCGCCGAAACCGTAATGCCAGCCATACACCTCGCCGAGCGTCCCGGCGATCAACGGGGCGGCGATGACGGCGCCGTTAATGAACAGGTAATAGATCTGGAAGGCGTCGGCCCGGCGCAGGTCCTGCGGCGCATAGAGGGACCCGACCTGGCTGGCGAGGTTGCCCTTGAAACAACCCACGCCGGTCAGCAGGCACAGCAGCGCGAGCAGGAACGAAAAATCAAACGCCATGAGGAAATGGCCGGCGGCCATCAGCAGCGCGCCGATCGTGACCGTGCGGGTCCGGCCCAGCCAGCGGTCGGCGATGAGTCCGCCGGCGATCGGGGTCAGGTAAACCAGTCCGGTGTAGAGTCCGAAAATCGCGGACGAAAGAGCGACCGTGGACAGCGGTCCGTGATAGACCCGCTCGAGCACGGCACGAAAGGCCGTGAAACCGGCCACGTTCTCAATGTGTCCCGGCAGCAGGAGCTGCCTGACCATGTAGAGCACGAGCAGCGTCTGCATGCCGTAATAGGAGAATCGCTCCCAAGCCTCCGTGAAGGCAATGTAGCCGAGGCCGCGGGGATGGCCGAGAAATGCGCGATCGTGGGCGTCGGTGGGGGCGGGACTCAGGCTCAAGTCCCCACCATCAACACTCTCCGGCGGCTTGGCAAGCGGGCACTCCCGCCAGTCGCAGCCCGACACTCCCCGCCCTGCGGGCATCCCTCTCCAGAGGGGATTTTCGATCAGCGAGTCTTGGCTCCCGCGTGTGCGGCGGAGGGCCGGTCTCCGCACCGGCCGCAGGCGACAGTCAGTCCGCCAGCCCGGATGGCGGCCGGTGCGTCAGCCCGGACGGCGGCCAGTGCGCCAGCCTGGACGGTGCGGAGACCGTCCCTCCATCGATTTCCGGCGAACGCGGGTTTAAAAACACCCTCAAATCTGGTTGGATTTGTCTCCATCTGTGGTTCAACTGCACGGATCCGGCCAAGATCAGCACTTAGACGGCGCAGGGAGGTGAGGACTTGGTCCCGACGGGACAATTATTCGCGGCCGGCAACTTTTTCCCTCAGACAAGAAATGCACATCATTATGCAACCGAGGCAGAGCCGGGGCCATCCCGATGTATTACCATGCGGCCTATCCTCTGTCCGCCAATGCACGTCTATCTCCTGATCAGTATCATATCCATTCCAATCATTACCATGATGGTGATAGCGTATGCTCTCCGGCATACCGTCGAAGGCTATGAGGACGAAACCGGTTTCCATGAGTCGCCCTCTGCTCCGCTCTTGCGGCAGCAGTAACCAGCCCGGAATTCAATCTACCCTTAGCCAAAAGCCATGCAGTAGAAAACTGCGGATTACGCGGATCGGCCCGGATATTTCAGAGCCAAGACCAGCCTAATGCCAGCCGATCTAATTACGCACCGGACGGTGTGGATTGGATCGGTTCGAGTTTTATCTTTAATGCCTTGATCCGTGCTTATCCGAGCTATCCGCGGAAAATTCCGAATGAATCGTTCCGTATCGGTAGTCCGCCGAAGGAAAACCAAAGTTTTGGAGAGGGGAGCTGGGGAGGGGCGCCAGCCCCTCCCCGCCCTGACGCGAAGCGGAGGTCTGGCGAGGTCCGGTCATCAAACTGGGCTGGGCTGGCGCTCGGTGTTACTCTGCCGGCCGGCCGCAGGACGAATCATGGTTCCGTTCCCACGAGGAATATAAGCCAAACACTCGCCTGCGGCCGGAAGGCATCGGAAACGGCCATGCATACTCAGCTACCGGCGTCACCGACGCCTCACACGATACGATCTGCAGCCCGATTCCGCCAAACCAAAAAACAACATGAAAAACGAAAGCTATACGGCCCTCGTGGCCTTGGATTGGGGAGACAAGACGCATGCGTTCGCCCGGCAGCTCGCCGGAGCGGAGAGCATTGAACAAGGTACGATCGAAGCGACGCCCGAAGCCCTGCACGCCTGGCTGGAGCAACTGGGCCAGACCTACGGCGGCCAGCCGGTCGCGCTGGCCGTCGAGGCCGGGCGCAACTCACTCTTGCACGCCCTGCTGGAGTATCCGTGGCTGACGATCTATCCGGTGCATCCGGCCACCAGCGCCCGTTTCCGCACCGCCTTCACGCCCTCCGGCGCGAAGGACGACGGGCCCGATGCGGTCGTGATCCTGACGCTGCTGCGGACGCATCGCGCCCAGCTTCCGCACCTGGTGCTGGATACACCGGCCACGCGGGAACTGACCGCCCTGGTCATCGCCCGGCGCAGTGCCGTGGATCAGCGCACCCGCACGGCCAACCAATTGACCAGCGTGCTTAAAGGCTATTTTCCGCAAGCCCTGAGGCTGGCCGGCGACGATCTGACCAGCCCGATGGCCCGGGCCTTCCTGCACCGTTTCCCCGAACTGAGCGCGGTGCAAAAAGTCCGGCCCGCCACCCTCCGCGCGTTTTATCGCCAGCACAACGCCCGCTCCGAGGAGCGCATCGCCGAGCGAGTGCAACTGGCGGCCACGGCGAGAGCGTTGATCAAGGATCAAGCCGTCATCGCGCCCGCTCGGCTGGAGGTCGCCTTGCTGGTGGATCTGCTCGCGGTCTACGCCCGCCATATTGCGCTGCTGGAAGCCCGCATCGCCGCGGCCTTCGCGGCGCACCCGCGGGCGGAACTGTTTGCGGCCTTGCCGGGAGCCGGACCGGCGCTCGCCCCGCGACTGCTGGTCGCCTTCGGCGATCTACCCGAACGCTACCCGGCGCCCGCGGCTCTGCAAAAATACTCGGGCGTGGCTCCGGTGCGGGAAAAGAGCGGCCAGAAAAGCTGGACCCACTGGCGCTGGGGCGCCCCCACCTTCCTGCGCCAAAGCTTTGTCGAATGGGCGGGACAAACCGTCAGCCAATGCGACTGGGCTCACGCCTACTACTATCAGCAACGCCGGGCTGGCAAAGCGCACCACGCCATCTTGCGCGCCCTCGCCTTCAAATGGATCCGCATCCTCTGGCGCTGCTGGCACGATCAAATCCCTTACGACGAACAACGCTACCTCGCCTCCCTCCGCCGCCACGGCTCAACCCTCACTCCAGCCCTCCAAAAAACCGCATAATAGCCTTGACTGGACTACCTCAGCTTTTGGCTTAGGGCGGGCGATGGGGTCACGCCGGGGGTTCCCGCACCGGCCCGGCCCGTGCTTGCGCTGTCTGATCTTCGACTGCTGACTTCTGTCCCATCAGAACCATGCCGCTCCCGACCAAAGACGCCGCCGCCGCCCTCCTTCACCAGCACGTCCGCGATGAGTACCAACGACACCACGCCCTGATGGTTGCGACCGCCATGGAGGGCTACGCGGTGCACTTGTTCCCTCGCCAGCCCGAAGGGCACCCGGCTCAGTCACCTTCCGCTTTGCTCCAGGCCGCACCTGCCGGTGCGACCATCTCCGCGCTGCCGCGCTCCGTCGGCGAAGACCCGTTGCTCTGGTATCTCACCGGCCTGCTCCATGACATCGATTTTGAAGAGCACCCCGACACGCACCCCGCGCCGTCGCTGCAGTGGTTCAAGGACTGGGGCTATCCCGACGACCTCATCCACGCCGTCGAGTCCCACGCTTACGGCTACCACGGGTTCACGACCTTGCCGCAGACGAAACTCGCCGCCGCCCTGGTCGCCTGCGACGAGATCAGCGGGATTTTCTACGCGTACCGGAAGATGAACCCCGTGCGCTACGGCGAGATGAAACCCGGCTCCATCAAGAAGAAGTTCAAGGACTCGGGATTCGCCGCCAAGATCGACCGCGCCACCATCCAGCTCGGCTGCGACAAGCTCGGCGTGGAACTGGATACCCACATCGCGAATCTGGTCCGGTTTCTGTCCCTGCTCCCGTAACAACGTTTCACACGATGAAGGCCAAGTCGGCCAAGCCCTGCGTTCTCGCTTCTTCGCTGCGAGGGCAATCCCCTCTTTCGTACCAAGCGGCATTATATTGCCCAAAGCCCCCAAATAAAAAGCCCCGCGGGTCCGGCGGGGCTCGTAGCTTTGTCGCGGTCAGTCGAACGACCTGAAGGATATTCCGCACGCTCCAGCGATACGAGCACAATTCAGATTGGAATTCCCGGGACGATGCCAAGGGCACCCGAGGCAAATAATTTGAAACAGACAGGTCCCGCTCAGTTCGTTCCAGGTTTTTTCTTCGGCGCCGGCGGGGGAGCACTCGCCGGACTGACGGCCTTGGGCTGGCCGCCCTTGGCCGTGAAGTCGTACTGCACCTCCATCGAGACGTACATGGCCTCCTTATTTGCCATGCGCTGGGGGGAAAATTCCAGCGCCAACGCCGCGACCAAGGACGGGAGGATA
This sequence comes from Verrucomicrobiota bacterium, assembly GCA_031392885.1. Classification (GTDB taxonomy): domain Bacteria; phylum Verrucomicrobiota; class Verrucomicrobiia; order Opitutales; family Opitutaceae; genus Lacunisphaera. The sequence continues at coordinate 16,994 of JANMVS010000546.1, read as the reverse complement.
AACTCGGGATAGGAACTCTTGACGACTTTCGGATTGATGACCCGGCCCTCCTTGTTGATCACGATGGCGACGACGGCCTTACCGCGCTTGCCGCTGCCCCGGAGTTCCTTGGGGTAAGCGGGCAAATGATATTTCCTGGGCATCGGCCAGGCCGGCAGCTGCTCGGCCTTAACGATCGTCTCCGAGATTTCCACATAGACGGGGCGGCGGGCCAGGCTCTCCAGCATCGCCTCCGGCGATAACTCGAACGAAATGGGAATCTTGACCCGCATAGCTGCCGGCTGCCCGTCGCGTTCGCCGGCCTTGAATTGCCATTGCCGGACCGCCTCGAGCGCCGCCTCGCCGAATTCGGGATGCGTGGCGGACGTGATCGTCGCCTCAAGGATCTGGCCGTTGTCCCCGATCAGGCACTCGATCTCGGCCTCGCCATTGATCAGCTTTTCGCGCAAGGCGGGCGGATGGTGCGGCGCGACCGTGTGCATGATCTCCGGCGCAATCCTTGCGTCGGAAAGAACCTTCGCCGGAACCTCCGGCAGCGGTGCCGCGACCGCGTTGCCGAACGCCCCCACCGCCAGAATGCAGGCCGCGATCCAAACCCCGGTCTGGATCAGACGAAGGGAGCGGAGCAGCACCGGCGGGGGTCGTCGAGCGGTCATGAGTTATCTTATCAAGGCGGGGCTTTGTTGGCGGCCGCTTTTCTCATAGAGTTCAAGCGCCTTGGGCAAGAGGTCCGTCAACTGCAGGATGCGCTCGGGACTGGACGGGTGCGTGGACAGCCAGGCCGGTGGCAGCGGTTGGCCGGCCGATTCCTCCTCCAGCTTTTCCAACACCCTGATGGCCTCCCTGGGATCATAGCCGGCACGAGCCATATAAATCAGGCCAATGTGGTCGGCTTCCTTTTCCTTCTTCCGGTCGAAGCCCACGGCGGAGATTCCGGTGGTCAGACCATAGGCATCAAGCACTGCCCCTGAGGTGATGGAACCCGCACCCGAACCGGCCATGACCCCGCCCACCAGCAGACCTCCGCCCTGGACCGCCATGTCCTGCGAGAGGCGTTCGTTGACATGGTGGGCGGCCACGTGGGCGATCTCATGAGCGAGCACGGAGGCCAGCTGATCATCGTTGCTGACGATTTTGAACAAGCCGGTGAAAACTCCCACCTTACCACCCGCCATCGCAAAAGCATTGATCTGCTGGGGCACTTCAAAAACGATAAATTCCCAATCAGCGTCTGGTACGTCCCAGAATACCACTTTGGACAAACGCTCGCCCACCCGCTGTACCCGTTCATTGAGGTCACGGTTTCGGCTTACCGGATGGCGTTTTTTCAGCTCATTGAACGCCTCAAGGCTTTGTTTGATAACCTCCTTGTCGGCCACCATGCTGACGGCCGAGCGGCCGGTCACCGGTACGGTATAACAACCCGTGAAGAGCATCAGGCTGAGGGTGCCGGCAGCTGCAACGATTCGGGTAACTGGGTTCATGCGTAAGGCTAAAGCAGTGACGCGGCGAAGGTAGCATTGAAGACCTGATTGGCAAGGGCGCTCGCGTAAATATTTGGCATTTGCACCTGCCGAAAAAATGAACAGTGGTATTGCGTATCGTCCGATTCGGCGTCTCCCCCGGCCCAACTCACGGCTTGATTTTTGAGTTCTGAAAATGCCCCAACCCACAATGAGCGATCAACCCGACTCCCCTCCGGCAAAAAAACAAAGACGAATCATCCACTGGGATCCCGAACATGGCCAGACCGTCGGCACGCGGCGTTGGACCGTGCTGCGCGTGGTGGCTTGGTCCGCCGGTGGTTTTCTGGGGTTGCTGCTCGTGGCTGGTCTGGCGATCCGCGGCATCCGACTGGTGGTCGGACCGCAGTTCCTGCAAACCTCCGCCGTCGCCCCGGACGCACCGGAGAGCCCCGGCTCAGCGTTCGTCAGCGAGTCCAAGGCTTCCCTGGCCCGCGAAACCGCCGCCAAGACTCTGGCTGAACTGCGCCGACTCCCGCAGGAGCACCCCACGCTATTGCAACGACTCATCCTGATTGAAAAGGCGTTTCTCGGGGGCGAAGCGCTGCTCGCCTCCCACGACTACGGCAAGGCCTACGCGCACTTCGCCGCCCTGAACCGCGAAATCGACGACTTCAGCCAGGACATCAAGTTGAAGCAGGAAACCCAGAAAGCGTACGACGAGGTGCTCATGCGTATGAAGGAAATCGACCGCGCCCGGAGTCTGGCCCCGCAGGAATTCGAGATCGCCTTTGCGGACGCCAGCACGGGGCGCCAATTTTTCATTGATGGCCGCTTTGCCACCGCCAAGAAGCAATTCGACTCCGCCTTCGCGGCACTGGGCCGGGCGGCGCAGGCCTTGAAGCGGTACACGGATGATCAATTGCGCCAGGCCCAACAGGCCGTCGCCACCGGCCAGCGCGAGGTGGCGTTGGCGGCCTTCCGAACGGCACTGGAAAAGGACCCGGGGAATGAACTGGCTATGCAAGGCCTGAAGCGCGCGGAGGTCGCCGACCGGGTGTATGCCTTGCTGCTCCAAGGCACCAAGTTCGAGGAGCAGAAGGAATATGCCAAGGCGCGCGAAGCGTATGGCAAGTCGTTCGAGTTGGATGGGTTCTCCGCGGTCGCCCAGCAAGGCAAGGCTCGGGCGGAACGCCTCGAGAAGGAGACCGAATTTGACGGCGCGGTCCAGGCGGCCAAGGCGGCCCAAGCGCAGCGGGCCTGGCCCAAGGCCATTGCCGCTTATGAACGCGCATTGAAGGTCGATCCCAAGCGGGAGGAGATCAAAAAGGCGCTCGTCGAGATTCGCGAGACCGCCCATCAGGAGGCGGTGAAGCAGTCGCTGGCCAAGGCCTTCGACTATGAAAACAAATACGAGTGGGAGCTGGCGCGCGCCGCCTACAATGAAACCATGCAACTTGAAGCCGAACACGTCGAGGCGAAGGAAGGCTATCTGCGCACCGGGAAAGTCATCCGCGCGCTCATGCAATTCAACCGGATGATCGAAGTGGCCGAGCAGCGCGCCCAGCACAACGAATTCCAAGCGGGCATCCGGGCCTTCAATGAAGCGATGGCGGTCAAGCCCGCTTATCTGGCCCTGACCCCCCAGGCTGAACAGCTGCGCGGCCTGCTCCTGGCCCAAAATAAGCCGGTGGAAGTAACGTTCCACTCGGATGGCAATACCTGGGTTTCCATCACCAATTTCCGCATGCTGGGCAAAATCAAGATGGAGACCGTGAAAATCCTGCCCGGCGATTACGAAATCGTCAGCCGCCGGAAGGGTTATCAGGATTTGCTACTGATGCTGCAGGTGCGGAACGGCACCACCCCGCCGGTCATCAACGCCGCCTGCACGCTGCGCGCCAGCGGGTAAACCGCTCCCCATGAAATTCGGCCGCTTTCTCTCGTGCCTGCTTGCCGCGACCATTACTGGTGTGGCCTGGGCGCAAACTCCGCCACCCACGCCGAACACCGGCGGCCCGCGCATTACACCGGCGAAACGCACCGACAAATCCACCAAGCCGCGCAAGGCCATCATTCCCGATCCGGATCTGCTGGATGGTTCGACCCAGGAGGCGGAGAAACACCCGCTTTACGGGATGCTGTCGGAAATTGAAATGGGAGAAAAGGAAGGCGGCAAAACCGGCCAGATTTCCCCGGAGTCCGGCGAGGCCGGCAGCGGGGAGAAAAAGGAAAAAGGCGGTGGAGGGAAAAATCCCCCGGCCCAGCCTCCCGAAGGCCAGGGCAAGGACGCCAAGATCCCGGAAGGACCGGAGGCTCCCGCTGAGGGCGTCCAGGTGGCTGATCTGAAGGTCCCGGAGGGGGCCACGTCCGGCGGCGGCGAAAAAAACTCCGGTAAACCGCGTGACCTGCAAATCGGTGACGCCACCCTGCAAATCCAGACGCAGGGCAAAAATGCCCCGAACGTCGTAGGCGTGGAAAATAGCATTAGCCAGCAATACGAAAAAAAGGTGCCGGCCGGGGTGCCCCCTGGTGGCGACAATCGCAACCGAGGCGTTGAGAAAGGCCGCGTCGTACCCAAGGGACTTTGACCCTCCACCCTGCCCTGGTCCATGAAGCCACTTTCATTTTTTCTCCTCCTCGCTCTACTGCTGCCGGCCGCCAGGGCGACGACCGTGATCTTCCCGGTGGAGGGCGTCGCCGACCTGTGGCGTCTGCCGGACGAGGAGTTTCGCGAAAAATATGCCGGGATCAACATCACCGGCCTTGGCGTGGGCGACGAGGGCTGGTACGTGCGTTATCGTCACGAGAATCTCACTTATCTGTTTGGCCCCATGGCCAACCGGGAAGCCGCCCATAAAACCATGTGGGATCTCGAGGCCGTGCGCGATGCCGTCATCCGCGAACGCCCCGCTCTGTCAACCAGCCGCGTCGACGTGGTGAAATTCACCTACAGTGGCGAATATGGCACCCGGGGCAACCAGCCCTATAATGGCAAAGGCGACGCGGGGGCACGGGATACAGATGGCAAATTGATGGGCGGCACTGGCGACATCGATGGCGATGGCGTCCAGGATAATAAGGACAGCGACATGGACGGTGATGGTATCCCTAACGATCAGGACAACGACATGGACGGCGATGGCATTCCCAACGATCAGGATAATGATATGGACGGCGATGGTATTCCCAATGACCAAGATGGTGACCGCGATGGCGATGGCATCCCCAACAACCTGGATGCCCAGCCGGACCACTACGACAAAACGGCCGAGAATCAGTCCGGTGGTTCCGGCCAAGGGAAAGGCCAGAAAGGCGGTCAACCAGGACAGAAGGGCGAAAAAGGTGAAAAGCGCGGACAGGACGGACAGGACGGGCAACCAGATCCGCTGCAATCTCCCCCGCCGAGCGGCCAGCAGCAACAAAGCGGGCAAAAATCCCAATCATCGCAGCAGCAAAATAGCAAACCCGGCAAACCCGGACAGCCCGGACAGCCGGGGCAGCCGGGGCAGCCGGGACAACCAAGCCAACAGCAGCAACAACAACAGCAGGGCAGCAGCATAAATATCGTCCAGATCCTCAAATGGATCTTGGGCATCCGCTGATCGGGTGGTTGGAGGCGACTGCCCGGACGGATTCTTGCCGTTGATTGTAGGGTCGCCACTCGTTGGCGGGCCTAGCCCGGATATTCCACACTCTGCTCGCAACCGATACCACACCCTGGGCCAAATCTTTTTCCGCATTCACGGCTGCTCGGGATATCCGGGCTAAGGAGCGTAACCAGGCCCGGCGTCAGGCGCCGGCCCTACCCACCGTTTGGGACACGCGCCTGCCGGCGCATGTTGTGCGTCAACTGCCGCTCCCGGCTCAGGGATCGATATCCTGCAAAGCAATAAAGGCGCCGCCGTGTTGGTAGGTGAGCTCACGCATCAGGTTGGAGAATTTCACGCCCGTGTTGCCCATGGAAAAACCCATTTTGATGGAGGTGGGAAAACCGATCGCGTTGATCACCACCTTGCGCTTGCCGTCCTTGTCGCGCGGATTGAGTTCATCAATGCGGCGCAGGACGTCGTCGGCCGTCCCCGTGAATTCGTCTCCGAGGATGAAGAGCGTCATCTTCATGTCCGGATTGTTCTCATCGCGCAGCGTGCGCAGAGCCCGGATGATGCCGGGCACGGGATTGCTGTTGGTGAAGATTTCGTACCGGAGGAGCCCCTGCTTGATGGCGCTGCGCACCTCGGGACTGTCGGGCAGCCACTTTTCATCGGTGCGCCCGCCCAGAATGAAACGGCCGTCGGCATCAAGGAACTGGACCCCTTCAACCTGTGGATAGGCCTCGAGCACCTCCTCGAATTTCCGCAGCACCACGGACCAGATCCTCTCCGTGGTGGGATCGCGCATGCTGCCGGAACTATCGATCACAAAGGCGACGTAATTGCTGTTGGCCGGCAGCCCGAGCGGTGTGGGTTGGACATTTTCCTTGAGCAGCATCTCGGGTTTCTTTTGCCCGGCGGCGATATCCTTCTTCAGTTGGTCTACTGTCACGATCAGCGCCTTCTGGCCCTGCTTTTCCGACGAGAGCTTGTTCGCCATATCGTCGAGCAGGCCCTTCAGGTTATCGTCCAGGTGCTGCGCATCGAGCACGAGCTTGGCCGCGTCATTGTGGCCGGCGATCAGATCGCCCTTGCGCTCATGGAGCGCGGCAAGCTGGCCGATATAAGCGGCCGCGACCTCCCGCAGCCGGTCGCGCGCCTCCTGCGTACTCTTGTCCTGCTTGTCCACCGTGAGCACGAACAAAAGGATGACCGCCCCGAAGCCGCAGCAAATGCAGTCGAGAAACGCCAGGCTGAAAATCGTGGTGGGGCGGCGGCGGATCATGTGTCGGGCCAGTTGAACGAAGGGCTGACCAGGGCGCCGTGTGTGGCGCCGGCCAGTTCCCAGAAGAGCCCCGGGGCGCCTGGGTCGCCGGTCATGGGAAACAGGATCGTGCTGACCGGGATGCGCGCCGGCAACTGGCGTTGCGCGTAGCGGAAATAACGGATGCGCGCCTCGTCATCGGCGTCGCCGGGGTTGGGCGCGGAGTCGCTGGTGGTCGGCAGTCCGTCGGTCAGGAGCACAATCGAGTCGGGCAGGTTCGTCATGTAACGGACGGTCGAGAAGGCGCGCTCCAGGTTAGCCGAGCCCTGCGGCACAAACTCATGCAGCCGGGTGAGCGCCTCCTGCACGGTCTGCTTGTCACTGCGGGAGATCCACTCGTCGCCGCGATTGGACAGCAGCGGCACGGTCTCCTCGTTGAAGAGCAGGATTTGGAAATGAGCCTCCGGGCTGAGGGTGGCGATCATCCACTCGACGGCCTTGATCACGCGCTGCCATTTGGGCGCCTCGCGCTTTTTGAAGTCGGGATCACCCATGCGGGCAATGGCATCGTCGAGGGACTCGCCCAGCATGCTGCCGGACACGCGCACGAGAAACAGGATGTTTTTCCCGTCCAGCCTGACGCCGGTCAGATACTGGCGCCGGGCCTCGTTGGGAATCGGCACCGGCTGATCTTCCTCGGTGGGAAGGGCCTTCTTTTCCCCGAGCAGTTTGTCCAGCGCGTCCTTGAGCGCACCGGTCTCTTGCAAGAGGAGCAGCAGCTCTTTCTGGCGATTGGTGAGGTTCACCTGCTCGCCCGAGTTTTTGATCTTGAGCGATTCGAACATCGTTTGGGCCGCCGCCAGCATCTGCTCCAGGCTGGCGATGTCCGCCTGGCTGGCCTCGACCTGGCTCGCCAGTTTTTTCACCCGCTCCTCCACCTGCTCGAGGCTTTCGGTGTCGCGGCTTTTTTGCTGCGAGACGGTCAGGATGAATATCAGCAGCACCGCGCCGAAGCCGCAGCAGATGCAGTCCAGGAACGCCATGCTGAACACCTCGGTGTCGCGGCGTTTGGCGGAGATCATGGCCATGGGCGGAAATCAGCCGAAAATCGGTTACGAATGCGGCCGGGACAGGTCGTGACAGTGGACAAAGAACAGATCGGCCGCAGCGGATCCGCAACGGACGACGAGCCGGTCGCCGGTCTCGAGCGCAGTGCGGGTCTGCCGGGTGGCGGCGGAATGCGCCGGCGCGGAGGTGGAATCGACAAACCACAGGCGGCCGGCTTCGCGCTGCAACTGCACGAGGCAATCCCCGGCGGTGTTGAAGGATTCCGGCAAGGCCAGATCGGCGCACGCACTCACCGAGCCGATGGTGAGACTGCCATTGCCGCCGAGCCCATGGCCGATGCCCTCAATAATGACATGGGTGGGTTGCGGGCGTGGTCCGGTTGACCGCGCCTTTTGCAGGTGCGCCTCCCAGGGTGTGCCGGTGGCGCGCTTCACCTCGGCCAAGGGCACGGAGATCTCCACGGGAATCTCGGACAGGTCCTGCACCGGCAGCCGGCTGGCGGCGGCCAGCGCGGCGCCGCTGGCCGCCGCGCCCCCGGGCAGCCGGAGCAAACGCCTGAATCCGGCGGCCCGCAGCCGGGATTCCAGCCCGGGCACGCAGGCGGCGCGCGTCGTGAGCGCCACCGTGACGGATTCGGCGTGGTCCGGCATTTTATGCACCAGGGCCTGCACCCCATGGAGCAGCATCCCGGCGAAGGCCATCGCATCCGCGACCAGCTGCTCGTGGGTGGCGGTCATCTCGTAGGCCCGTCGGGACGTGTTGATCTGGTAACGATACTCCGGCGCGCCGCTCAGCATGAAATCCTTCGTCTGGCGGTAAAAGGTCTGCTCGATGTGGCCGTCCGCAAGGATGTCGAACGCCGTGTGCTTCAGGAAGCGGTTGCCCATGGCGGCGGTGAGGTGCTTGAGGAGCGGGGCGTAGCCGGCCGGCGCCAGGTGCGTGAAGTCCTTGCGTTCAAACCGCCCGCCTTCGGCCCGGTGCATTGAGATGTCCGCCCCGCTGAGGTGAATGTCGACCACCACCACGGGCAAGGCGGGGTTGACGCCGCTGCCGCGGGGGTCGCACAGCGCGGCCGAGGCCATGTCCATCACCCCGACGAGCGGCAGGCGCAACTCGCCCGCCATGCCGAGCAGCAGCCCGATTTTCTGGTCCTCGGTGGCGGCGTCCTTTAAATACGAGCTGGGCACGGCCAGCACGACCTTCTCCAGCGGGCCAGCGGCGGCGGTCAATTGCGCCGTGAAATCGCGCAAAAAATAAAACGCGAGCTCGGAGAACGACGGGGTCTTGCCCGCCGCGTTCAGGGCGGAGGTCTCATGGGAGAGGTTGTCCCAGAAAACGTGGCAGACCTGCCGGGGATGTACAAACCAGACATCCTCCGCGGGGCGGCCAAACCAGAATTTCTGGTTGTCGTGGTAGGCAAATCCCGGCCAGTCGGGGATGCCGGCCGGCTCGCCGGGCGCAAGCAGGCGCGGGCCATTATTCTCGCAAACGGAGGCCTGGAATCCAGCGTTGCACAGTTCAATCCCGATGGAAGCCATGATGCGTTACTCCTGGATTCAGGAGTAGATTTCCCGTGACTCGTCCTTGACGGGAACCTTCATCAGGTCGATCAGTTTGTCCCGGCAGTATTTCTGAATCTCGATGATCAAGGCCTCCTGGCTTGATTGCACAATGTGCAGGAAATACATCAGGACGACGCAGAGCATGAGGCCCACCAGGGTGGAGTTGAACGCCAGGCCCAGCCACGTGGTGACGGCGGACAGATTGCCCTTGATCGCCTCCTCGGCGAAGGACAGCGCGTCACCAATGCCGCGCACCGTGCCGACAAAGCCGATGGCGGGGATGGACCAGGCGATGTAACGGATAAGGGAGAGGGACGAGTCAAGATGGTCGGCGGCAAGTTCCGCCCGCTCCCGGACGGCCGCAGAGGCATCCTGGATGGAATTCGTGGCGTGAAACCGGTGCAAGGCCGCCAGCAGACATTCCGGCAACAGCCGCTCACGCCACTTCGGTTCGCGTTCGACCGTGGTCTTGAGCTCCTTGTAACGGTCGAGTGAGTCTTCCGGAATGATGCGTTCCCCGGGCTGGACGGGCACAAAATCCCGGTCCAACAACTTGCGTTCACGTTCGACCACGACGAATTTGTAGGCGAGGAAAAGCATGCCCCAGATGAAAAAAATGATCTCCGTCTCCGGCTCCCGGTCTTTGATGATGAGGAGAATCGGGCGGTCCTCGATGTGGCCCCGGTTGAGCTTGCTGGCCGGTTGATTCTGCATCACTTGCCGCTCGATCAGCAGTTCGGCCGCCCGCGGCCGCACAATCACCCGGTAGAACAGCTCCACGCCGACGAGGACTGCGATCAGCAGGAACACATTTGGCACCAAAAACTCCAATGAAAAAACCCCCTTGTTTCGAGAGACCATAGTTATATTATGGGGAGAGCAGCAGTTGCGAATTATTCATTGAGAAACGGCAAAAGATGGAATAAGGATAGCCAATAAGCTCTATCACCGATCAGCACTGGACAACCAGAACCGGGATTGCGGAATAGACAACCGACTAATTGGAATTCGTCAAATTAACAACTGACTCGCAGCCTATGATTGGTTCTCTCCTCTCTTCCCGCTTCCAAAAATTCGCGGCGTGCAGTCTGGCCACGGTGTTGATCGCCACCAGCGGTTGCCAGGTGGCTCCTTCCAAGACGGTTACCGGGATGGGCACTGGCGCCGGCGCCGGCGCCGTCGTGGGTGGCGTGGCAGGCAGCGCCAGCGGCAATACGAGCCAAGGTGTGCTGGCCGGCGCGGCCGCGGGCGCCATCATCGGCGGCATCATCGGACTCACCCAGGAAATAAAAGAGCGTAAGGAGCAGGAGCGTCTGGCCCATGAACGCGCCTACCAGCAGGACCTCTCGAAAAAACGGGCGGAAGAGGCCCGGATCAAGGCAGAAACCGAGGAAGAGCTCGCCGTGGCCCAAGGCTTTCGCATCTCCGACCTCGAGCTGAATGAGGCGCAAAAAAAAGTGGATGGGGCCACCTCCCGCTTGGCCAAACTCCGGGAGGAGCGCAATGGTGCGCTGTCCAAAAAGAAGGCCTTGGACGATGCCCAGGAAAAACTTCTCAGCACGGAGGCGGAGGTCGCCCGGTTGGAGGAAGAATTGTCCCGGCTGCGTCAGGAAGCGACCACCAAGCTCAAGGAAACCACCCCGTCCGCACCAAAATCTTAGCATTTTTCCCACCCAACCCACCCCGCTCAAAACCCCCGTTCAGGAGGCCTTGCCGGCCATGAAACCCACGTCCCTTCCCTTGTTCCACAAGGCAACTTTCTTTGTTGCCTGTGCCGTTTTGCTCGGTGGCTGTGCCAGCTCCTACGAGGTGCAGGTCGATGCCATCAGCCGGGCCGCCACCGACACGCCCATGCCCCAGTCCTACAGCCTCAAGACCAGCAATCCCAAGATGGATGAAGACAGCCTGCGCTATAAGGAAGTGGCCGGCTACGTGAAAGCCGCCCTCTCCGGCAAAGGCATGTATGAGGCGCCCAGCCCGGACAAAGCTGATGTGGTGGTGGATCTGGATTACGGCATGAATTCACCCCGCGTGAAATTTGAAACCATCTCCACCCCCATCACGATGCCCGTCGGGGGCGGGGTTCGCTATGAGCAAGTCCCGATCCGCGATCGGGACGGCAAAATCATCGGTTATCAAACGATCGCCATTCGGGAGCCCACCCGCATGGAGGTAGTCGGCTACGAGGATTCGATCCGGCCGGTGGTCGTGTACGAGAAATATATGCAGATCTCCGCTCGCGCCAACAAGGAGGCCACGGAAGGCCGCGCGGCGCCGGAGGTATGGAGCGTCAATGTCTCGACCGAGGACGACAGCAAGGATATCCGCAAATACCTTCCGATCCTGGCTTCGGCCACCGCCGATTACATCGGGACCAACACAAATGCGCAGAAGGCCGTCCGGATCAAGGAGGGCGATGAAGTCGTCAGCTTCATCAAGAAAGGCATGTAGGTAAACGGCCGGGCGGTGTTCGGTCGGCAGCGGTGAACCACCGCTGCCGCTGGACGAAAATCCGGGACTTGCTGCCGGATCTCCCGCTGCATCAGACTTGGACTGCCAAACCAGTCGCGCCGTCACCGGGCCTCTCCGTGGTTGTGCTTTGCCCGATGGTGGATTTAGTCCGGCGGTAGCATGAGAACCATCATGAATCGCGGACCGCTTTGGATCAGTTGCTGCTTGGCTGTCTGCGTAGTGTTGACCGGCTGCCAGACCATGCATGACGTCAAGGTTGATGCGATCAGCAATCCCCGAAAACCCGGCGGAACTTCGTATCGTCTGGAGATAATTGATCCGAGTGGCGGGGTGGACAAGGAGTTGGGCGTTCAGGCGGTCATCAGCATCAAGTCTGCGCTGGCGGCGCGCGGACTGTACGAGGCGCCGGCGAGCGTCACCCCGGACATGGTGATCATTCTGGAATACGGGGTGGGCCCGGGCGAAATCAAAATCGTCTACCGCTCCAGTGTCGACGCCGGGATGGGCCTGGGGGGAGGGATGCAAGGCCCCGAGGCCAAGTCGATTCTTGTCTTTGAAAAATACCTTGCGCTCAGTGCCCGGGAAGGCGTCGCGCCGGGCAACCCCGCCGCGCAGAGTGGTGGGAAAAAACACGAAAATCGCGGCGAGGAAATCTGGAGTGTGCGGGTGTCGGTGGAGGATCCGAAAAAAGATCTGGCGCCCTACCTCATCGTACTGGCCAGTAGCAGCATCGACTACATCGGCCAGAACACCGGGTCGGAGGTGCACCTCCAGGTGGACGCCAACGGCAACGCGAAGCGTCATCCGGATAAGGCCATCAGCCGCTGATTTCAAGGCCGGCACCGCGCGGAACCGCATCAGGATCCTTTCCGGAATCATGCGCTTGAACCGCGATGAGCGTCAAGGGACGCGAAGGCGAAGTCAGCGCAAGGGCCATCCCATCGGTTAATGGATTCTGCCGTACGCCTTATCGCCTGAATTTCTTCCCTGAGCATCGCGCGGTTCCGCCCTGAAAAATTCCGGCTTATACCAACGTCCCTAATGATTTGGACGATTGAATCTCATCAGGTGGGGTAGGGCGCGACCGGGACGAGTGCCGGAGCCTCGGCCGCTGGGCACGCCGTAAGGACAATCGCGGACGGCCCAGCGGTCCGTCCCTGCCGGCGCTGCTGCGCCAAAGTCAAAAAACCGAGGGGATGTTGCTATTATTGCTTCCCGCCCCGGGCGAACGAACCTATGGATCACGGCTCAACCCCAGATGATCGACCCCGATTCCACCCCGCTCCCGGTGAGCCCGCCCGCGCCCCATCAACGGCGGCCGCGTTATGCCGGCAAAAATCCCCGGCGGTTTACCGATAAATACAAGGAGCATGATCCCGCGCGTTACGCCACCGACGTGGCCAAAGTGCTGGCCTCGGGCAAGACGCCGGCCGGTAGCCACCGGCCGATCCTGGTGGACGAAATTCTTGCGGTCCTTGCGCTCAAACCGGGCGATCTCGCTGTGGATTGCACCCTGGGCTTCGGCGGTCATGCGCGAGAAATGCTGGCACGCCTTTCCCCCGGCGGCCGGCTCATCGGGCTCGATGTCGATCCGATCGAACATCCCAAGACCACCGCCCGACTCCGCGCCGCGGGCTGGGGCGACGAGGTCTTCACCGCCGTCCGCTCGAACTTCGCCGGCCTGCCCAAGGTGCTGGCCGACCTCGGTCTCACCGGCGCCGACGCGATCCTGGCCGATCTCGGCGTTTCCTCGATGCAACTCGATGACCCGTCGCGCGGCTTCACCTTCAAGACCGACTGCCCGCTCGACCTGCGCCTGAACCCGGCGCGGCCGCCGTCCGCCGCCGATTGGCTCGCGCGGGTGTCCGTAAAAAAACTGGTGACCGCGCTGACCGAGAATGCCGACGAGCCGCTCGCCGAGTGGCTGGCCCAGGAACTCACCGCCCGGCGCAGCTCCACCCCGTTCACCCGCACGCGGCAGCTCGCTGAAGCGATTCGGGCCATTTTGCTCCAAGCCAAACCGCGCCATGACCCGAAGACCGCCGATGACTGCGTGCGCCGCGTCTTTCAGGCGCTTCGCATCGCCGTGAATGACGAGTTCGGCGTGCTCGACCTATTTCTGCGCCACCTGCCCTCCTGTCTGAATCCGCGCGGCCGCGTGGCGATCCTCACTTTCCATTCTGGCGAGGACCGCCGCGTCAAGCACGCGTTCCGCGCTGGCATGCGCGCGGGGATTTATTCCGTCACCAACGAGGAAGTTGTTCGCGCCGGACCGGAGGAACGCCGGGCCAACCCACGCAGCACTTCCGCCAAGCTCCGCTGGGCCGTGCGCGCCTAGCCCGGATATTTCACCCTCTGCTCGCAACCGAAACCACACCCTGGGCCAAATCTTTTTCCGCATTCACGGCTGCTCGGGATATGCGGGCTAAGCCGGATCGATGCTTCTGGACTTTTGGTAGGGCGGGACCGCTGGGCCCGCCGCGAATGGTAAACGGCGCGCAGCGGCCGAGGCTCCTGCACTCGTCCACATCGCGCCCTACCCTCAGACTATCCTGGCTCGGCCGATGCCACGATAGCCCCACCGTCGCCGAGTGACGCGTCCTCAGCCTGCAAGCGTCCCACGAAAGTAAAAATCCCCGGGGCAAGCCCCGAGGCATTTGCCCAATCCCGTTTAGACTGCGATTCCGCCGTGGTCCGGGGTATTAGACCCATCGTGAATAAATCTGCGCTGCGCCTACTTCCCCGGATTGGGCGGTAACGCCCACTCCAGAAATCCCGGCAGGGCGCGGGCCCAGGTGGCCTCGTTGTGTTGGCCACCTTCCATCTCGACGTATTGCAAAGCGGTGCCGCGACGAAAGCCCCGGCGCTCCAGTTCCGTCATCAACTCGGCCGTGTCCTGGATGGCATCGATGACACCATTGCCATCACGGTCGTCGGTCTCGTCCTTCGTGCCCGCTTCGAACCACAGCCGTAACCGCGGCGGTTGAGTTGTCTGGCGCACAAGTTGGTGCGCCAGGCGCGAAGCCTGTTTGGCCCTCGGCGAAGAGTCGTCGCCGCGCCACCACAGGGAACCGGAAAAAATTCCCGCAAATCCAAAGACCTCCGGATGCCGCCACGCGAGGTCGAACGCCGCCAACCCGCCCAACGATGCGCCCATGACACCGGTGCGCGCCGGATCCGCCGGGATGGCGTAGCGGACACGAACGGCCGGCAACACGCGCTCGATCACGAAGCGCTGGAACTCCGCCGCCTTCCGGCCGCGGCCCGCGTAATCGGGCGTACCCGCCATACCATATTCATCGAGGCGTTCATCACTCGCGGCAATCGCCACGACCAGCGGCAAGGCGAGCCCACCCCTCGCCATCAATTCACCCAGTGTCTCCTCCAACCGCCAAGCCGGCATCATCCGGCCATCCAAGGCGACCAGAACCGGCGTGGCCGGGTTCACTCCCCCGGGCGGCAAATGGACTCGCACCTCGCGCGATGGCAAATCACCGAAGACCAAGCCCGGCAGTAATTCCCCCTCCGCCCCCAGGTTGCAGACTCCGAGCAAGCAAACCAGACGCACCAGCCACATCCGGAGATGATCCCGTGTTGCCATGAACCGGTTTTGGGTCTCAGGCCCGCCGAAGCAAGTCCGCAATCACCTCAGCCGAGCGCGATCGATCGCTTTCGATTCAGCCTAAATTCCTCAGATCGATCTTGTCACAGAGATCACAGAGTCAGGAAGGAGTGCAGGGAGAAATACTTGCGGGGCGGTGATCACCGAATATTAATTCACCTGCCGGGTGCTGGGGCCTTTGCGCAATGTTTGGAGGCATTTCTCTGTGCACTCTGTGCTTGCCTCGGTGTACTCTGTGTCCAACTGCGTTATCTAGGTTCAGTGGGAGCGCGCCAGCAAAGGCCGCTCGACTAACGCCACGGGCTCGCGCAAGCCATAGGCTGCGGGGCCACCGCCAATCCATGAAAATCAAATCAGCCGTTTTTGCCATCAGCGCACCCTCCCTGGCCTCGTGTCCGCGTTCCACGCTGCCGGAGTTCGCCTTCATTGGACGCTCCAACGTCGGCAAGTCGTCCTTGCTCAATCTCCTCGCGGAGAAAAAGGACCTCGCGTTGGTTTCCGATCTGCCGGGCAAGACCAAGTTGATCAATTTTTTCACCATCAATAACACCTGGAGTCTGGTCGATCTGCCCGGTTACGGCTACGCCAAGGTCGCGAAAACCGACCGCATCGAGTTCAACACAGCCGTGCGTGATTACCTGGGCCAGCGACCCAACCTGCAGCGCGTGTTCGCCCTGATCGACTCGCGCCTGCCGCCGCAGGAGATGGATCTCAAGTTCGTCCACTGGCTCGGCACCAACGCGGTGCCTTTCGCCCTCGTTTTCACCAAGGTCGACAAACAGGCCGCCCAGCACACGCGGAACACCATCGACAAGTTCAAGGAGGCCCTGGCGAAATCCACCGCCGCCCAGCCGCCGATCTTCGCCACCTCCACCACCACGAAGACGGGCCGTTCCGAACTCCTCGCCTTCATCGAGCAATCGCTCGTGACGCACAAGCAGGCCAACCCCTTTACCGCCCCGCGCATGATGAGCGAAACCAGCCGCGCCTCCGTCGTGGATCCCGAGGACGGCGACGATCTGGAGTGAAACCGGTCCAGCCGGCGCCGGCCGGCTCTGAAACCCGGCGTGGATTGCGCTAGCCCGGATGCCATGGCGCCGACCACGGCCGGACGAATCTCTGAACACTCGGGGGCTTCGCTGGAGAGCAAAGTATGAAATATCCGGGCGAGAGCAACGCCGGGGTGATCCGGCATTGCTTCAGCGACGACCGCAGCTATCAGGAACGGCATGAAGGAAATTCTTGCTGACGCCTCCCTCCGCGCAATCCGCTACCTCGAAGGTCTGGACGCCCGCTCCGTGGCCCCGACGCCCGCCGCCGTGGCGCGGTTGCACGCCTTCGACGACCCGCTGCCCGCCAAAGCAAGCGACGGCGCCGAGACGCTGCGCCTGCTCGACGAGATTGGATCGCCCGCCACGATGGCGATGGCCGGTCCGAGGTTTTTCGGCTTTGTCATCGGCGGCTCGTTGCCGGTGACTCTCGCCGCCAACTGGCTCGCGGGCGCCTGGGATCAGAACAGTGCCTACTACCGCGCAACCCCCGGCACGGCTTGCCTCGAGCAAGTGGCACTCCGCTGGCTGCTGGATGTGCTGCAACTTCCGCCGGAGTGCCGTGGGGCCTTTGTCACTGGAGCGACCGTAGCCAATCTCTGCGCGCTGGCGGCGGCGCGCCACGCCGTGCTCAAAACCGCCGGCTGGAATGTCGAAACGCAAGGCCTCTTCGGGGCACCCGCAATCACCGTGCTGGTCGGGGCGGAAGTGCATCCGTCGGTCACCAAATCACTCGGCGTCCTCGGCCTCGGCCGCAGCCGCGTGGTCAAGGTCCCTGTCGATGACCAGGGCCGGATGCGCGCCGACTGTCTGCCGGCGATCTCCGGCCCGACCATCGTGTGTGTGCAGGCCGGCAACGTGAATACGGGGGCGTTCGATCCCATCGCGGAAATCTGCCTGC
>JANMVS010000199.1:0-12302 GCA_031392885.1 Verrucomicrobiota bacterium | reverse complement strand
AAGAGGTCTGCACCAAAGTTTGGGTACTGGACGGCTTTTCATGTTTCGGCTGTAGCGGCAGGCGTCCCCGCCTGTCGTTTCCCTCGGACCCACCGGCACGGCGGCCTGTGCTACAAATATTCCTTCTCGAGGGCGGCGGCGGCAAAACTCGCAGCCATCACCTCACCGATCAGCGATGGGCCTTTCAATTCCGCCTGGCAGCGTCCTCATTCAGAGGAGAAAAAACGCGCGTGACGTAATCGCAGGTGGAGCCGTCAGGCCGGCGACGGATGACTTTGAATACGCTGATGTTCTCCAATTGTACGATAAGATCACGGGCAATTTCTAAGGCTTCCATGCGCCAAGGCTGCCACAGCGAACGCTCCTCGGCAGGTGGTCGAACCACCTGAATTTAGGTGACCTGGCGAAGCGCTGAAAGTGTAAGGTTTTCCGAATTTGTGTCGGGATTCCTTACACTTTAGCTCATTAATGGACAGCAAGATTTGTAGGGTGTGGTTTATTCGGTGCATAACATGATGATTTTAAACAGCGATGGTTGCAAGGGCCTGTGCAGGGCACGCGAAATGCCGAAGATAAGTCCTCCTCAGAACCACCCCTTTAACTCATCGATTTCACCAGGAAAGTTAAATAATGAAAACCACACCCAATAGATTTCTCACAGCGGTAGCGCTTGCCTTCTTACTATTGTCGTCAGCGAAAGCTGGATTTATTAATGGTGGTTTTGAATCACCGGTTGCTGGCCCCGGAACAAATACCTATCCCGTCACAATCCCCGGATGGCAAACGACCGATTCCTCGTTCGAGATATGGGGATCGGGATTCAACGGAGTCCCTGCATACGAAGGCATCCAGTTTGCTGAATTGAACGCGTTTATTGCCGGGACGTTATACCAAGACGTTGCCGGCATCGCAGCCGGAGCGCGGGTCGGCTTTCAATTTGCTCACCGCGGGCGCCTGGGTGTCGACACAATGAATTTTTTACTCACAGACCTCGGGATCGACGGCATCATCGGCGGAGGCAACGACACAGTTTTGTTTACCAAAGATTACTCTGACGGAACTTCAACCTGGGGCTTTTATGACGCGTCCGCTGAGTCGGCAATCTACTCTCTGGGAAATACGGTTCGTTTTTCCTATACGGCTGTTGTCTCAGTTGGTGGAGCTTCGTACGGCAATTTTCTTGATGCGGCGGACTTTGGCGTGGGTGTCGGTGGCGTTCCCGCAACGTCCGTTCCCGACACCGCCTCAACCCTCGCCCTGCTCGGCGGCGCCTTCCTCGGCCTCGCCGCCCTTCGCCGCCGGTTTGTAGCGTAGCAGATAGTCAGTCTTTCAATTCCAGCCTCGCCCGAAACGGCGGGGCTTTTTGTTGGGCGGACGCAAAAAAGCCGCTCACCCCTGAGCGGCATTATCACACCTAAGACCAAACAAACCCACTGAACTACCCCAGGAAAGGCGCCGCCGGCTCGCCTCACAAAGGTGGGCAGTTTAAATTCCGCCGAATGTAAATGCAAAGGGAGTTCGTTACCATCAGTCGTTCCACTATATTCTTGAGAAGATGCTTCTGGACAATAATCTGAAATCACAAACGGAGTTGCCGAAAACCGAATAGAGTAGGCGAAAATTAATCCATGCATCGTATGAAAAAAACATCATTGCTCGTGCTGGCCGTGATTGCCTTCACGGCGTTAGTAACTGTTCAAGCCGCCGCCTCGCCGAACAAGACAGAGCCTTGGCCAGGAGTTACCAAAACAGTTCTGCTCGACAACGAGCATGTTAACATTTCAGAGGTAACTTTTGCGGCGGGGGCCGTTGCGACCTGGCATTCGCATCCGCCGTACACGGCTTACGCGGTTACCGATGTCACGATGAAGGTGGAAATAAAAGGCAAGGAAACTGCTGTTGCCGAGCTGAAGGCAGGACAGGCCATGTGGTCGCCAGCGGTTACGCACCAAACAAGCAATACCGGAAAGAAGCCGTTTACTGTGATTGTTACTGAGATGAAATAAATCCGGCCGACGCGTGCGTAAGCATTATCGAAATCGCCCCCCAAAGAGTTTCAAGCTCGCCCCAGCCCCGCCCGAAACGGCGGGGCTTTTTGTTAGGCTACTCAGGTCGATGAACTCAGTATGCCCGTAATTGCGGCCAACTTCTCTGCGATGCGCTTATATAAAAACTGTCTCCTCCTCGGCGCCAAACACCTCGTTGATGGTCGGCTTCCTTGTTGCGGCGGCGGAAATTCGATCGTCCCCTCTATTCGACTGATCAGCCGACATCCGGCGGTGGGGTCGATTTTTCTGAAATTGCCCTTTGGGTTGGGCCTCCGGTTGGCGTGTTCGGCCGCAATTGTTTTGGCTTTTGTCTTGAACGTAATCGCTCTGACCGCGTCTTTCTTGACGTAGTTCTAAGGTTTGTTTGGTGTAAGGTCATTCAGAATAAAGCCGCTCTGGGGTGAGCGGCTTTTCTGCGTCCGGATTTCACCCGCCAAATCTGCAGGCTAGACAAACACCCAGGACTGCTATGAATCCTAGCCGAACTTGAAATTATGAGCACCGACTTCGACGAGCTTAAAGCCCTGGTAGCGACACTCAAAGCCGATCAACAGGCCCAGAAGGAGAAAGAGAAACGTGATTCCTGGACGAAGTATGTTTCGCTCTCCATGATTTGCCTCGCCGTCCTGGCGGCCATCGCCACCCAACGCGGTGCCGGGTATTCTTCCGCCACGATGAAGCAGTTGAACGAAGCCACCTTCAATCAGGCTGAAGCGTCCGATCAGTGGGCTTTCTATCAGGCCAAGGGCATCAAGCAGAGTATTTATGAACTGGAGCATGACCGGGCAATGCACGGCGGGCTGGTCGCCGAGCCAAAGGTGATCGCCGGACTCGCGGCAAAGATTGAGCGCTACGAAGGCGAAAAGAAAGATATCATGAAAGAGGCGAAGAATTTCGAAGCGAGGCGTGATACCGCGCGCGGTCTGGCCACCGCGGCGGCGGACCTTGGGCGGGAGATGGGGCTCGCAACCACCTTTTTCCAAATCGCCATCGCTCTGGGCGGCGTATGTCTCGTTGTGAAGAAACGCTGGCTTTGGTACGTCTCGATGGGCATTGGCACGCTAGCCTCGGTGCAACTGCTCAAAGTCCTTCTCCTGAAATGATGACGGTAGGCCTGGCGCCGGGACCTGCCCGATCATCATCTTGAATCTCCTGACGGGGACGCGGGATTGGGGCCAGTGGTCGTGTTAGCCCGGACGGATGGTTGATGTGGCGGTAAAAGGCGAGTTTTCGCAATTCTTCGCGAAGGGAGTTCAGCGGTCGCCGCCGGTTCGTAGCGTAAGCGGATCGTCAGTCTTTCAATTCCAGCCCCGCCCGAAATGGCGGGGCTTTTTGTTGGCAGCACCTGACGTCAGGTTGCACGGGCACCCCGTCGCCGCCCTGTTTGATTCTGGCCTATTTCTAGGGCGGGAGGGAAAGACAGGCCGGCTTTTCATCTGACATATGAGAGGGGCTATGGATGGCCGGCCACTTTCAAATTTGGCCCAGTGGGGCAGGGCGGCAAACTTGAAGCCATTGCCTCACCGATCAGCGATGATCGTTTCAATTTCGTCTGACCGCGTCGACATCCGGGGGGAAATAACACTTGTCACGCTATCGTAGGTCGAGCCGTCTGGCTGGCGGTAGGTGATTTTGAAAACGCTGATATTTTCAAATTGAACGATCAGTTTTCGGGCAATTTCTACGGCTTCCATAAGCCAAAAATACAGCACTATTCGGGCCAGCGTTGAGTCCATGCAAACTGTTCTCTGAGTGACAATTAGTTGCGCTAAAAAATCGATAGCGTTACGTATTTTTTACCGTTCACTTTAGGGCGATAATGTAAAGAATTCCGACACATTTTCCATGCGGTCTTATCCTAATAGCCCGAATGCTTTGAGTGATTGAATATCATCAGGTGGGTAGGGCGCACCGCAAGGCTTTGCACTCGGCGCCGGCCCGGTGCACCGCGGCGGAGCGGGCCGCTCCGCCTTACCTCCCGCAGGGAAGGCCGTTGAGGGCAACGGTCCCTACCCACATCCCATTTTTCCAGGTATATTGGCTGACTTCTGAACCGTGCCATCAGCCTGATGTGCGAGGCTCAGTAAAGATCCCCGGAGCAAGCTCCGGGGCATTTGCAATGGAGGGCAGGTCTCCTTTGCCTGGCGACGGCCCGGACAAACACCGGGTTTGTTGCACCAAACAACGGCGTGACCAGCCGCGGCCCGTCAGGAGACTGGCCCTCCACCCGAAACCTGCAGGCTGATCGTCCTGCATCCCACCAAGCCGGAGCCGTTCGACCGGCGCACGGTCCATGACAAGCTCCGGAGTATTGGACCCAAAGGGAATAAACAGCCGATGAAATCGGAGAACCGCCTGGCCACTGGGGCAGGAGGGGACATGGATTCTCCCGTCGGAGCAGAAAAAAAGAGCGGCGGCATTCGCCACCGCTCCGGGGTAAAACCTGCGGACGCTTATTTCGTGATATCGTGCGCTGTGCCGTTGGCCACGACCGTGCGATACTTCGCCGCACTCGCGAGCCACTCCGCCATCGAGGAATCACCGGACACAAAATCAAGGAGGGCCGCCAGTCGCTCGTTCGACGGCAGGGCGATCCCGATGCGGTGCGAATAATTCGTGCGACCTGCCAGCACGCGATAGGCGTTGATCTTCGCGTCAGGGAAACCGTGGTTGTCAAAGAGGACGCGGAGCCCGTCGAGCGCCTTCAGGTAGCCGGCTTCGTCATTAACCATGGCGAGGGTGGAATACACATAGCTGTTCTTGTGGGAGCCGTCGAAACGCACCCCTTGGTAGAGCACGCGCGCACCCTGCTTGCGGAGGCCGCGCATATGGTCGCGGATATCCCGGAGGGCCGGATCGTCCGCCAGCGCTGCGTTGTTCTTTGTCATCGCCGAAACAGACTCGGCCGAGACCACGGAGCGCACTGAACCGGAGCGTTCGCCGTCGTTGTTGCTCACATACACGTGGATGTAGGTATCAA
Organism: Verrucomicrobiota bacterium; assembly: GCA_031392885.1. Taxonomy (GTDB): domain Bacteria; phylum Verrucomicrobiota; class Verrucomicrobiia; order Opitutales; family Opitutaceae; genus Lacunisphaera. Next base: position 7,274 of record JANMVS010000199.1, on the reverse strand, counting down.
TGCCGAGCTTGGCTTTGACGACCTCGTTGTACTTGGTGATCCAGGCCGCATAGCCGCTGGCATCGTCGGTCTCGATGTCGGTGATGCTGATAACGCGGGCGACGGGTTTCGAATCAGCAGCCTGCACGAGACAGGCTACGAGGAGCGTCAATGCTGACGCGAACACCTTGAGGGTGGTTTTCATTTTGGATGCGTGTGGTTTGATGACACCGCGTTCTTGGCCGAACCCAAATTGTCGAAACGATCGGACCCGGGCTGAACGCGGGTGCGAAGAGAATTCGCACCATCAATTGCTGATTGGACCCGGGCTCCATGGCAACCGCAAACCGGTGTCAGCGCGTGGCGAATGGGCGGGCGGCTGCGCAGCACTAGCAGAGTCGTTGTGCGGGCAATTCCCGGCGATTCTCTTCATTCGCTACACCCAAGCCATCTTCCGGCGGACAAGCATCCTTCGGCTTGCGGGGATGCGGGCGGACGACCCAGCAGATTCCGCGTGGAGGGCCCGTCTCCCGACGGGCCGCGGCTGGTCAGGAGACCAGCCCTCCAACTTATTGAGGCATACCCATAGAAGTGACGGAATCGAGGGTCGGGCGTCGAGCGCTCGGCGCTGGTTTGACATCCTCCGGATGTGCCGTACGGCCGCGCGGCTCGTCGGGGACGACTCGCCCTACCAATTGAGGCCCAGTTGTCACTTCTATGGGTAAGTCTCAATATAATGCCCCGGAGATTTTTCCGGCGAAACTTCCGGCTCAGTTCGGCCCGTGGACGATGACCGGCGGCAGGTTCGGATCGTCCGCACCAGTGTTGACGGGCCCGGCGCGACGGGCCATTTCCTCCCAGTAACGGTCATCCTCCTCGCGGCGGAGCAGCTGCCGGTATTCGGCATTGCCGGCGAAGACGATGAACAGGAAGAGCCCGCAGGTCACCGGATTCTTGAAATAGAATGCCGCCAGCAGGGCAAAGCCCAGCGCCAGCAACCGGCCCACCATCACCGCCCAATAGGTCGCCCGCAGGTAGGGCAACTTTACGGCCAGCAGCGCACGGAAGATGCGGCCACCATCCATCGGGAAAACCGGCAGAAGGTTGAAGATGCCCATGACCAGATTAGCGTACCAGAGTTGCTCGAGGAGATTGGCCACGGAGTAGACCGGCACCTCTTCGGTCTGGAACAGTCCACGCCAGCAGAGGGGCAGGAGCACCGCCGCGAGCAGGAAATTCACCGCCGGGCCCGCGATCGTGATGAGCAGCTCCGCCGAGGGCTGCCGCGGGATGTGGTCAAACTCCGCCATGCCGCCGATCGGCAAGAGCAAGATGCGCGGCACCCGCACCCCGTAGCGCTTCGCGGTGAGCGAGTGGCCCAGTTCGTGCAGTATGACGCAGACAAAAAACAACACGATCAGCCCCACACTCCACACCAATCCCGGCAACCCGCCTTCGGTCCAGCCCTCATAGCCGTAGTAAGCCAGCAGCAAGAGAAAGCTCGCGTGAATCGCGAGCTGGATGCCGAAGACCCGAAACAAGTTAATTGACCACCCGAGCATGGCCGGTAAGTAGAACTACCTTTGTCCAAAGCGCTAATCATTTTGCACCAACTGCGTCATGCCTGAGTCTCTCCCTGTTCCCCACATTCTGGTCGTCGATGACGACACGGAGGTGCGTTATTCGCTGAACCGGGTGCTTTCTTCGCAGCATTACCGGGTCGAGGAGGCCCCCAGCGGCGAGGCGGGCGTGGCGGCCGTCAAGCGCGAGGCCCCCGACGTCGTGCTGCTCGATAATCGCATGACCGGCATCAGCGGCCTGGAAACCCTGCAGCACATCCGCGCGGCGAATCCGAAACAACTGGTGATCCTGATGACCGCCTACGGCACAGCCCAGACGGCGATCGAGGCCATGAAATACGGCGCGTTCGATTACGTGGTGAAGCCCTTTGATCCTGCCAAGCTAATCGCTCTGGTGCAAAGTGCCCTGAGCACCCAGGCGGACATCCGCTCTGCGGGGGTCGTTCAGCCGGTGATCAACTCGGAGGAGCACAAGGAGGGCATCGTCGGCGCCTCGGTTCCGATGCAACAGGTTTTCAAGGTCATCGGCCAGGTGACCACCAGCGATGTCACCGTCATGATCACCGGCGAGAGCGGCACCGGCAAGGAACTGGTCGCCCGCAGCATCCATCGCCACAGCCACCGCAGCAGCAAGCCGTTTGTCGCGGTCAACTGCTCGGCGATTCCCGAGAACCTGATCGAGAGCGAGCTCTTCGGCCATGAGCGCGGGGCCTTCACCGGGGCCACAGCCCAGCGGCTCGGCAAGTTCGAGTATTGCGACGGCGGCACGATTTTCCTCGATGAGATCGGCGACATGACCCCCGCCACGCAGACGAAGATCCTCCGCGTCCTGCAGGAAGGCGAGATCCAGCGCGTCGGCAGTTCGGACACGCTCAAGGTCAACGTGCGCGTCATTGCGGCGACCAACAAAAACCTCGAGGCGCTGGTGAAAGCCAAGGAATTCCGCGAGGATCTCTACTACCGGTTGAACGTCGTGCGCCTGCGGCTGCCCCCGTTGCGCGAGCGGGTCGAGGACGTGCCTCAGATCGTGGATTTTTTCCTGCAGAATCTGGCCAAAAGCAAAAAAACCAAGGCCCGCAAGGTTTCCCCCGAGGCCCTCGCCATCCTCTGCCGGCACGACTGGCCCGGCAACGTCCGCGAGTTGGAAAACATGATCTATCGCAGCGCCGTCATCGCGCAGGGCGATGCCATCTTGCCGAAGGATCTGCCCGACGAAGTGCGGTTGAACCCCGCGATGGCAACGAAACCCGCGGGGATCGAGACGTTGTTCGATCAAGTTTATGAGCAGCTAAAGGCCACGCAGCCGGAGAATATTATCGGCACCGTCACCGCGGCCATGCAGGCACGTGGGGCCCAGGTGACGAAGAGCGCCAAGGCCAAGAAGCCGGCGCGGAAATAGCATTAGGGCGTGTATTCAAACCAGGTTTTTCAATCTGGGCTGGAGAAGAATCTGCTGGAGGGATGGTCTCCGACCGTCCGCGGCCCGTCGGGAGACAGGCCCTCCACGTGCAGTCTGGTGGTTCACTACGTTCAAAATAACAGGCTTCTCGAGGTTTGAATACACGCCCTAGATCTTTCCCGGGTTGGTCAGGCGAATTCACTCAAGGTTGCCACAGGCTTCAGCCGGACTCATGCAGCCTTTGGGGGAACGTGGCCTCCGGACGCGTTTGCCCTCGGCCTCCAAGCCAACCCGTCCGGAGGCCGGGTTCCACCATTTCGTGCGGACTTATCAACTGCCCAGCGCTCGCTCAATTGCATGATCCCGGATCAGTGGGTGCGGATGACGACGCCCAAACCGGCAGGCAGGGCCGCCTGCCGCTACCCACGCCTACCGATCGCCGTAGCCCTTCGGTCTGCGCGCATGCCAGCGCCAGGCCGTCGCGACGATGGGCTCGATGGACATGAATTTCGGCTTCCAGCCCAACTCAGCCTGCACCTTGGCCGAGTTGGCGTAGAGCGCGGGCGGATCACCTTCGCGGCGCGGGCCATAATGGGCCGGCACCTTGAGTCCGGTGATTTTTTCGACGGCTTGAATCACCTCGCGGACGGAGGTCGGCGTCCCCGTGCCGAGATTGTAGAAGTGCGCGGCGCCCGGCTGGGCCAGTTTGTCGAACACCGCAATGTGCGCCCGGCTCAGGTCGTCGACGTGGACGTAGTCGCGCTGGCAGGTGCCGTCGGGGGTGGGGTAGTCGGTGCCGAAAACCTGCAGCGCCGGTCGGATGCCTTGCGCCGCACCGATGGCCAACGGGATGAGATGCGTCTCGGGATCATGATCCTCGCCGATGCTGCCGTCCTCGGCGGCACCTGCGGCATTGAAATAGCGGAAGGCGGCGAAGCTGAGCCCCGAGCCATGCGCGAGCGCCTTCAGCGCATTCTCCACGTCGAGTTTGGTCTGGCCGTAGGGATTGATCGGTGCCTGGGGCATACCTTCGACCAAGGGCAGGCTGGCCGGCACGCCGTAGGTCGCGCAGGTGGACGAAAAGACAAACTTCTTCACCCCATGCCGCTGCATCGCCGCGAGCAGGGTGTAGGTGGCGGAGACATTGTTCAGGTAATATTTCAGCGGCGCGGTCACCGACTCGCCCACATAGCAGAAGGCGGCGAAGTGCATCACCAGGTCGATGCGCTCCGACTCGAAAATCCGGTCGAGCGCGGCGGTATCCGCCAGACTGGCCTCATGCAGTCGCACGCCCACCGGCACGGCGGCGCGGTGCCCGTAGGCAAAGTTGTCGAGCACGATCGGCTCGTGGCCGGCGGCCCGCAACTGACGCACGCAATGACTGCCAATGTATCCGGCTCCGCCGGCAACGAGAACTTTCATGACCTAGACTTGTATTGCCTTTCGATTTCCGTTGGCTAGGCAAATCTGCTCCTTACCGAAAACCGCGTAAAGATCCCCGGGGCAAGCCCCGGGGCATTTGACCAATCCAACGCCAACACACGATGCCCGTTATTTCTGCTCTCTTTTGCAGGAGCTTGCTTGCAAGCGATTCAGCATGTGGTCCCTCAGCGGACGCCCCGAATCGCCTGCAAGCAGGCTCCTGCATTCAAACCAAGCCGGAGCAAGCTCCGGGGTATCCGACCCACCGCGCATGAAGCAAAGCCGCATCGTCATCACCGGCATCGGGCTGACCGCCCCGAACGGGAACTCCCTGACCGAGTTCCGGCATAACCTGCTGCACGGGGTGTCGGGCATCACGACCATCGACGTGCGCTACATGGGGCGGCACCCGGCCGGCATGTGCACGTTCGACCCGCTGAAGTACCAGAAAAAAAAGGACGTCCGCATCGGCACGCGGGTCGGCAGCATCAGCATCTATTGCGCCCGGGAGGCGCTGGCCGACAGCGGTGTGAACCTGGAGACGCGCGACAAGAGTCGCGTTGGCATCTATCTCGGCGTCACCGAGCACGGCAACGTCGAGACCGAGAACGAGGTCTACAACATCTCGCAGTTCAAATACGACACGAAGTTCTGGTCACACCACCACAACCCCCGCACGGTGGCCAACAACGCGGCCGGCGAGGTGTCGCTGAACCTCGGGATCACCGGTCCGGCTTACACCATCGGCGCCGCCTGCGCGGCCGGCAACATGGGCCTGATCCACGCCGCCCAGATGCTGCGGCTTGGCGAGGTGGATTTCGCGCTGGCGGGGGGCGTCAGCGAAAGCCCGCAGACCTTCGGGATCTTTGCCGGTTTCAAGAGCCAGAATGCCCTCGCGGCCCACGAGGATCCGAAGAAAGCCAGCCGGCCCTTCGATCAGGCCCGCAATGGCATCGTGATTTCCGAGGGAGGCTGCATCTACACGATCGAGCGACTGGAGGATGCGCTCGCGCGGGGCGCCAAGATCTACGGCGAACTCGCGGGCTATCATGTGAACTCCGACGCCACCGATTACGTGCTGCCCAATCCCGAACGGCAGGCGGAGTGCGTCCGCAAGGCCATCGCCAACGCCATGATGACCGTCGAGGACATCGATTTGGTCAACACCCACGCCACCTCGACACCGCAGGGCGACATCCAGGAATGCGTGGCCATAGCCGACGTCTTCAAGCACCGGAGTGCGCCGCCGCACATCAATAACACCAAAAGCTTTATCGGCCACACAATGGGGGCGGCGGGGGCGCTCGAACTGGCCGGCAACTTGCCGAGCTTCAATGATCTCATGGTGCACCCGACTATTAACGTCGATAATCTTGATCCTCAGTGCGATATACCCGGTTTGGTGATCAATCAGCCCAAGCAGGCGCAGCGAGTTGATGCCATCTTGAACAACTCTTTCGGCATGCTGGGCATTAATTCGACATTGATTATCAAACGGTACGTCGCTTAAACAGCTGCGCCCACCATGACGAAAGACGACTGCAAGAAGCTGGTTATCGACATCATCTCCGACATTGCTCCGGACGAGGACCTCAGTGCCATCAAGCCTGAGATCAAGCTGCGCGACCAGCTGCAGCTCGATTCGATGGACTTTCTCGACATCGTGATGGAGCTGCGCAAACGCCACGGCATTGAAGTGCCGGAGGCGGACTACACTCACCTGGCTTCGTTGGAGAGCTGTGCGGAATACCTGACTCCGAAGTTTGCGGCCAAGGCTTGAGCCGGTTCATTGTCTTGAACCACCCATCGGGTAGGGCGAGGCCGCCGGACGAGCCGACCCGATTTTTTATTCACGATGGGTCTAATACCCCGGAGCTTGTCTTGGACCGTGAGCCGGTCGAACGGCTCCGGCTTGGTTGGGTCGCGAGGTCCGGGGCACGCGGGACGCGTGCGCTCCCCGGACCACGGCGGAATCGCAGTCTAAACGGGATTGGTCAAATGCCTCGGGGCTTGCCCCGGGGATCCATACTTTGATGATGCACACGGCTCGTCCAGAGGACTCGCCCTACCTGATGTGAAAGACTCCCATTATGATGTGGTGATCATTGGGGCCGGCATGTCCGGCTTGGCGGCCGGCATTCGACTCGCCCACTTTGGCCGGAGAGTATGCATCTTCGAGCGACATAATACGGCGGGCGGACTGAACAGCTTCTACAGCTTCGACGGCCGCAAATACGATGTCGGGCTGCACGCGATGACCAATTACGTGCCACCCGGGGTCAAGGGCACCCCCTTGGGCAAGCTGCTCCGGCAACTCCGGATCGAACGCGAAGAGTTTGCACTGTGTCCGCAAAAGCAGTCGCGCATTGCGTTCCGGGACTGCTCCCTGAAGTTCACCAACGAGTTTGCCGTGCTGGACGCCGAGGTGGCGGCCAAATTTCCCGGTCAGGCCGACGGCTGGCGCGCGTTGGTGCAGATGGTGCGCACCTACGATGATGTTTCGCTGAACGCCAAACCAGCTTCCGCCCGTGAGGTCGTCGGGCGGCATCTTACCGACCCTTTGCTCACGGACATGATTTTCTGCCCGGTGATGTATTACGGCAGTGCGCAGGAACGGGACATGGAGTTCGGGCAGTTCGTGATCATGTTCAAGGCGCTGTATCTCGAAGGATTTGCGCGGCCGCTGGACGGCGTGCGCGTCATCCTCCGCGTGCTGCTGGACAAATTCCGGCAGGCCGGAGGGGAACGCCGGATGAAATGCGGTGTGCAGCGGATCATCGCGGAGCAGGGCAGGGCGGCCAAGCTGATCCTCGACAGCGGGGAGGAAGTCACAGCCGGCCAGGTGATTTCCTCGGTCGGATTTGCCGAGACGATGATCTTGTGTGATCCCCCGC
>JANMVS010000494.1:0-7181 GCA_031392885.1 Verrucomicrobiota bacterium | reverse complement strand
GGAACCGAACACAAGGTCGGCCCGCGTGCCGGTCCAGTTGAGTTCACCCGTTTTGCGATCGCGGCCTTCAAACGCGTCTGCGTCTTGCGCGACCGCCTTCCACTCCGTGCCCATGTCGAGCAGGTTCACGAAGAAGTCGTTCGTCAGCGCCTCCGGTCGCAGGGTGAGGACGCCGTGCTGCGTCCCGCCGAAGTTGGTCTTCAGGACGCGCATGCCGCCCACGAGCACCGTCATTTCGGGCGCGCTCAAGCCCAGCAATTGCGCTTTGTCGACCAGCAGTGCTTCGGCCGGTATTCTGTATTTGCCCTTGAGGTAATTGCGGAAGCCGTCCGCGATGGGTTCGAGCACGGCGAAGGACTCGACATCGGTCTGCTTCTGGGAGGCGTCCATGCGTCCCGGCGTGAACGGCACCTTCACGGTGTGGCCGGCCTTCTTCGCGGCCTGCTCGACGCCGACGCAGCCGGCCAGCACGATCAGGTCCGCCAGCGAGACCTTCCTGCCTCCTTTCGCCGTCTTGTTGAACACGCTCTGGATACCGCCGAGTGTCTTCAGGACTTTAGCCAGCTGTTTCGGCTGGTTGGCTTCCCAAACTTTCTGTGGCGCGAGGCGAATTCGCGCGCCGTTCGCGCCGCCGCGCTTGTCGGAGCCACGGAACGTGGACGCCGAGGCCCAGGCGGTGGAAACCAGTTGCGAGATGGACAAGCCCGACGCGAGGATCTTCCCTTTCAGGGAGGCGATGTCTTTCTCGCCAATCAATTTATGATTCACCGCGGGAATGGGGTCCTGCCAGATGAGTTCTTCTTTCGGAACCTCCGGCCCGAGATAACGCGCGCGCGGACCCATGTCGCGGTGCGTCAGCTTGAACCACGCCCGGGCGAAGGCGTCGGCGAACTGATCCGGATTATCCATGAAGCGCCGCGAAATCTTTTCGTAGGCCGGGTCTAAGCGCAGGGCGAGGTCCGTGGTCAGCATGGCAGGTGCGATGCGCTTGGTTTTGTCGTGGGCATCCGGCACGGTGCCGGCGCCGCCGCCGTGTTTCGGCTTCCACTGATGCGCTCCGGCTGGGCTCTTCGTCAGTTCCCATTCAAAGCTGAACAGGTTCCAGAAGAAATTGTTGCTCCACTTCGTGGGCGTGGTGGTCCAAGTGACTTCCAGGCCGCTGGTGATCGTGGCGCCGCCTTTGCCCGTGCCAAAGCTGCTCTTCCAACCCAAGCCCTGGGCTTCGAGTCCGGCCGCCTCAGGCTCAGGCCCCACATGGGACGCCTGACCGGCACCGTGGGTCTTGCCGAAGGTATGGCCGCCGGCGATGAGCGCCACCGTCTCCTCGTCGTTCATCGCCATGCGGGCGAAGGTCTCGCGGATGTCCCTTGCCGAGGCAATCGGATCAGGGTTTCCGTTCGGTCCTTCCGGGTTGACGTAAATCAGCCCCATCTGCACGGCCGCGAGCGGATTCTCGAGATCCCGGTCGCCGGAGTAGCGTTTGTCAGCCAGCCACTTGTCCTCGGAGCCCCAATAGACGTCCTGATCCGGCTCCCAGACGTCCTCGCGACCTCCGGCGAAACCGAACGTTTTGAATCCCATCGTTTCCAACGCGACGTTCCCCGTGAGGATCATCAGGTCGGCCCATGAAATCTTCCGGCCATACTTCTGCTTGATGGGCCAGAGCAGGCGACGCGCCTTGTCCAGGTTGACGTTGTCCGGCCAACTGTTGATCGGCGAGAAGCGCTGCTGGCCCCGGCCGCCGCCGCCGCGTCCATCACCGGTGCGGTAGGTGCCGGCGCTGTGCCACGCCATGCGAACGAACATAGGTCCATAGTGACCGAAGTCCGCCGGCCACCAGTCTTGCGAGTTGGTCATCAGCGCCGCTAGATCTTTCTTCACCGCCGCCAAGTCGAGGCTCTTGAAATCCTCCGCGTAATTGAAGTCCCGGTCCATGGGATTGGACTTGGAGGAATGCTGGTGCAGGAGATCGAGCTTCAACTGGTTCGGCCACCAGTCGCGGTTCGAGGTGCCGCTCGCGGCGGCGTGATGGAACGGGCATTTGGCTTCGGTTGACATGGGTGTTTTCCCCTTGGGTAGGTTGATTTGTGAGGAATCTGGTTTTCATCCGACCGCGCCGGAAGCGGGCCGGGCGTCGGACGGTGGCGGGGAGTGAGGCTGTCTTGGGTGAGCGAGGGGAATGCGAAACGGTGTGCTACCAAGCGAATCAAAGGCGTGGATTCTTGGTCAATTGGGTAACACTCTTTGGTTTATAGAGACGGTGATCAGGCCCGGCAGCGGGGAAAGGGATAGAAATACTTAGGCCCTATTCGACGTTAGGCAATCACGATGGAACTGCGTCCACCATGTTTCTGCGCCGCCGTCGCCCGCACCGACAACTTTACTCGGGCGGCCGCCGCGTGTCATGGCTCCCAGCCCTCGCTCAGCCCGCAGATCATCAAGCGGGAGGACGAGGTCGGCGCGGGCAAGACCACCACCCTCGCCGCTCTCGTCTCGGAACTCAACGAGCAGCGCGAAGACCACATCATCACCGTGGAGGATCCCATCGAGGTCGTGCAAACCCCCAAGGGCCGCAGCGCCGGGCACGAGATCTTGCTCCAGCACGAGGCGCTGCCCAACACGATCCGCTCCGGCCAGATCGCCAACATCCGCGGCATCATCGAGAGCAGCGCCAACGATGGCATGATCACCGACGAATCACGTATTGGCAAAAAGCCGATTTATAGCGTTCCGACGTCAGAACTCGGGCCCAGTAATTTCATCCGCAGCCTGAAAGCGCATATCGAGGCCCATTATCCATTGAAGTCTCGTTGAGTCTCAATTGGTGGCCAATTCGAGTTGCGTCAGATAGGCGATCGCATGTTCCCGGTTCCCTCCGCACATGCTCTCCGTCGGTCGCAAGCTCGCGCACACCGCCGGGCGCTCGGGGTTTCCGAACAACGCGCAGCGCAAATCCGCCAGCAGTTGCACACAGCGCACTCCCGCCGGCTTACCCTGCGGCATGCCGGGGATCGGCGACGAGATCGACGGCGCGATGCAGCACGCCCCGCAGTGCGGGCGACATTCCATGCTGACAAATTGCCCGCCACTCCCATCGTGGCGAACGTGAAATCATCGCGACTGGAAGCGGGGAAGCTCCACCCTCCAAATTCCAATGAAACCTCAATCAGCCAATCATCAATGAATGCACTCTTTTGCCTGATTTCCCGGGCTTGGTATTTCTCTGGAGCTTGGATGTTGGAGCTTGGAGCTTTCTCCTCATGAGCAACCTGGTTCCGGACAGTATGACACCACGGGGGCTGGAGGCCTTCCTGCACGAAAAAATCCCGCTCACGCGCGCCCTGGGCCTGCACGTGGTCGAAAGCGGCGCCCGGCTCGTGCTTGAGGCACCGCTGGCGGCTAACGTCAACCACCTCGGCACCGCGTTCGGCGGCTCGTTGCACGCGTTGCCGACCCTCGCCTGTTATGCCGCGGTGTGGACCTTGCTGCGCGAGGCCGGTCTCGATGGCCATGTGGTCGTGAAACGCAGTGCCGCCCAGTACCGCCAGCCGGTCAAGACCACCCTGCGCGCCGTGTGCGTACGGCCGGCCCCGGCCGTCGTGGCGGAATTTCTGGCGGACCTGCGCCGCCACAACAAGGCGCGCATGGAATTGACCGCGATCGTCGAGGGCGCCGACGGCAAACCCGCGGTTGAATTCAGCGGGACGTTTGTCGCGTTGGTGTAGCGCCGGACCGAGCTCGGCGAAGCCCCAACATCCAGTAAACATCCTCGGGGCAAGCCCCGGGGCATTTGCAATTGGAGGGCTGGTCTCCTGACCAGCTGCGGCCCGTCAGGAGACGGGCCCTCCACGCGGAACCGGCGGGGCTGATCGCCCTGCATCCAACCAAGCCGAAGCCGTTCGACCCGCTCACGGTCCATGACGAGCTTCGAGGTATCTGACCCAGAGTGAATAAAACACCCAAACACCAATCCGCAACCGGAGAGCCAATGATGATTGACTCTTGGAGCTTCACTGGAGCTTGGATGTTGATGTTCAGCGGCGCACCACGCCGCGTCAGATATGCTTCGAGTCGGCCTCGTCCTTCTTCACGTAACCGCTTTCCTGCCGCTGGTGGTTGACCGCGTTCTTCTTAAGATAGGCCTGGTAGACATCGTCGGGCGTCATGCCAAGCGTCTGCGCCAGTGACACCAGAAAGTGGAAAAGGTCCACGACCTCGACCTTGGCGTTCTGCTCGTCAAACTTCTGATACTTTGCCCACCATTTCCATGGCACGCTGTCGATCAGCTCGGCGGTCTCCTGCTGCATGGCCCGGGTGTAATTGAGAATCCACTTGGCCTTTTCCTCGTCGGTCGGTGGCGGCAGATTAACTCCAATGCGCTTATTCAGCGCATCTTGCATACGAAATATCTCCTCGAGTTTGTCCATGGTGAGCGAGCGTGAGAGCCACCCTGCCCTCTGGCAAGCCCGCCGCCCGGGAAAAATTAGATTGCCCTGCCCCGGGGCTTGCCTGACGTTGAACGGCTATTGCCGCTGTCGAGCGAGATTTTCGAGCTCCAGCTGGCATCAACAACCCTGCGCCTCCACCCATTGGTAGGCGCTTTCAACCAACAACATAGACATGTCATCCACAGAATCGTCCGGTGCTCCAGCCGAAGCATCCGCGACCAGCCCGGCGTCCAACGCCGAGTCCTCCTTCGGCTCCACGCGCGGCTCCGGCCTAGCCCGCGGGAAAGCTAAGCGTCCAAGTGCCCCTGCTGCCGCCACGGCGGCTTCGTCCGACTACACGCCCACGGCCATCGCCGTCGTCACTGCTCCGCTTGAATACCAGAACCCGTTCGCCCCGGTGGAAACACCGGTGGCCGTAACCGAACCCGTCGCTACTGTCGCTCCCGCGCCAGTTGCCCTGGCCCCGGTTGCCCCCGTCAAAGCCTACGTCGCCCCCGCTCGGGAAATCACCACCCCGGCCCCCGTTGAAAACAACGAGCCCGCGGAGCTGAACATCCTTGAGCCCGAACAGCCGAAAGCTTCGCACGCCCAGACGTGGGAGAGCGAGGGTTTCCGCCCTGCGCGTGAATCCCGCAGCGATCGTCCGCGTCGGGAGGAATCGCGCCGCGAAGAACCTCGGCGCGAAGAGCCCCGGAGAGAAGAACCCCGTCGCGAGGAAAACGCCGAGCAAGCGCCCTTCGACCCGGCGTCCATCCCGGCGAAATTCCTCTACGTGCGCCCTGGCTACAATTACGTGCCGACCCCGTCGAACTTCGGCGGCGCACCGCGCGTGAACCGCGAGAGCCGCCCGGCGGCCTCGGAGGCCCGCTCGGCTTCGGCTCCCGGCGCAGCCGCTCCGGCCAAGTCCGGCGGTTTCTTCGGTTGGCTCAAATCCCTGTTCGGCGGCTCCGACGCCGCCCCGGCCTCGGCCGCGGCACAGTCGGGCGAGCCTCGCTCGGGTGATCGCCAGTATGGACGCAATCGCGGTGATCGCGGTCGTGGTCCTGGTGGTGGTGGCGGGGATGGCCAGCGCCGCCGCAGTCGCGGCGGTCGCGGGCGCAGTCAATCCCGCGGCGAATACCGCGGCGATCAGGGCTCGAGTCAGGGTGGCGTCTAAGCCGCCAACCCTGACCCACCTCCCTCGCATTCAAGGCGTCTGCTTTCCGCAGACGCCTTTTTTATGCCCTTTCTGCCGACGGTAGGAGCCTGCTTGCAGGCGATAACAATCGCGGACGAACCGGAAATCGCCATCAAGCAGGCTCCTACAATTTGCTGCCGGCGCTTTTTTATTGTCGCTGATCCCGGCTCGCAACCCTCAACTCTCAGCACTCAACCTTTCCCGATGGCTGACCTCATCATTCACGGCGGCAAACCCCTGAGCGGCACCATCACGCCCTCGGGCAACAAGAACTCGATTCTGCCCATCCTCTGCGCGTCCCTGCTCACCGACGACCCGCTCACCCTCAAGCACGTCCCGCATCTCACCGACGTCGAGAAGCTCGTGACATTTTTCACCGAGCAGGGCTCGCACATCAGCTGGGACCGCGCCGCCGGTCGCATGGTGATCGACCACTCGGCATTCGATGGCCGCCGGCTTAACGGCGAACTGCCCGCCGGCATGCGCTCGTCCGTCCTGCTCTTTGCCCCGCTCCTGCAGCGCATGAAGAAAATCACGCTGCCGACCAATGCCAAGGGCTGCTCCCTCGGCATCCGCGAACTCGATCCGCACCTGGAGATTCTGGAAAAGCTCGGCGCCGAGATTTCCGCCAACCTCTCGACCGGGCTCGGGGCGGGTGGCGATCTCACGCTGTCGCTCCGGGGCCGGTTCAAGCGCGCGCGCCACTGGCCCGACTACATGTCGGTCACCGCCACGGAGAATTTCGTCATGGCCGCCGTCCTCGCCGAGGGCGAGTCCGTGCTGCTGAACGCCGCCAGCGAACCCCACGTGCAGGACCTCTGCGCCGCCCTCGTGACCATGGGGGCGAAGATCGCCGGCCTCGGCACGAGCCAGCTCACCGTCACCGGCGTGAAAAGACTCAAGGGCGGCACGATCACCATCAACACCGACCACCACGAGGTCGTCACCTTCCTCGCCCTCGGCGCCATCACCGGCGGCGAGGTGCGCGTGAAAAATTCCCTGCCGCACCACTTCGATCTCATCAATCGCTCCTTCGCCAAACTGGGCGTGAAGATTGAATACGACGGTGACACCGCGATTGTCCGCAAGCGGCAGAAGCTGGTCGTCACGGAACCCTTCACCTCGAACCTGCTGCCCAAGATCGAGGCGGCCCCGTGGCCTTATTTCCCCGTCGACCTCCTGCCCTGCATGATCGCCCTGGCCGTGCGCGCCGAGGGTACGGTCATGTTCTGGAACAAGGTTTACGAGGGTGGCTTCACCTGGATGTCGGAACTCTCGAAGTTCGGCGCCCACGTCGTCGTCAGCGACCCGCACCGCATCACCGTTTTCGGCGCCAAGCCGTTGCGTCCCGTCACGGTCGAGGCGCCCTACATTATCCGCGCCGCCGTCGCGCTCTACATGGTCGCCGCCAGCATCCCCGGACAAAGCGTTGTGAAGAACGCCGTCACGATCAAACGCGCCCACCCGAACTTCGTGGAAAACCTCCGCAGCCTGGGCGCGGAGGTGGAGTGGAAATGACATTTTCACCACGGATTGCCCGGATGAACCCGGCTAAA
>JANMVS010000482.1:0-4500 GCA_031392885.1 Verrucomicrobiota bacterium | reverse complement strand
ATATTCCCCTTCATCCCGCTCGTTTTTTTTGGGGTTTTGGTGCTTTCGGTGTACTTGTGCCGCATGGGCTCGGCGTCCCGCCTGGGGGCGTCTTTTATCGCAAACGGGCCGTTGGGGCCCCCCTCCCGCTACAGGGACCATAAAGCGAAAGCGTAGTGGACAATTTATTTATTTGTTAGCCGGCACCGAGTTCAGGCTCCGGGTGCCCTTCGCGGGGGTAATGGTGACGTTGCTCAAGGTGATGGTTCCGGCGTGTTGCACAACGTCTGTTTCCGTCACACCCGTGAACACCGAGTGGCTGATCCGGATGTTGTCGATGACTGCGCCCGCAAAGCCGCGGATATACAGGACGCGGGGGCTGGCGGAGCTGGTGATATGGTCCAGCTGGACGTTGCGCACGATGGGTTGGAAGGCGCCTTTCGCGCCCTCCTCGTAAAGCAAGTCGATGGTGAGCACCGCCTCCCCCACCCGGCCGATCTGCACGTTGCGCATGAAGACATTTTCGAGGATGCCGCCGCGGACGGCATTGTCCTTGAAGCGGAGCGCCCGGTCGAGGTTGGGACTGTCCATTGTGCAGTCCTCGATGAAAATATTGCGGATGCCGCCGGTGCACTCGCTGCCGAGCACCACGCCGCCGTGACCGTCCTTCATGATGCAATTACGGATGATAAAATTCTCGCTCGGGACATTGACGCGGCGGCCGTCGCCGTTGCGGCCGGATTTGATCGCGATGCAATCATCCCCCGTGTCGAAGGTGGTGTTTTCGATCAGGACGTCGGAGCAGGACTCGGGGTCGCAGCCGTCGTTGTTCGGGCCGTGGGAGTCGATCTTCACCCCGCGAATCGTGATGTTGCGGGACAGCACCGGGTGCAGTTCCCACATGGGCGAACGGATGATCGTGACGCCCTCAATCAGAATATTTTTGCACCGGTAGGGCTGGATGAAATTGGGCCGGAGAAAATGGCCCGGGCCGAAGACGCGCTGCGCGACCGGCACGTTGGTCTCGCCCATGGTGATGAGCGCGTCGCGGGCCGGCTTCTGTTTAACGGCGCCCGGTTTCTTGTCGTTCCACGCCCACCAGGTGTCCCAGCCGGCGCCGCCGTCGAGTGTGCCCGCGCCGGTGATGGCGATGTTCTCCTGCTCGAACGCATAGATGAACGGGGAGAAATTCATGCACTCGACCCCTTCCCAGCGCGTGAAGACGACGGGGTATTTCGTTTCGTCGAAAAGAAACCTCAGCGTCGCGCCCGCGGCCACGTGCAGGTTGACGTTGCTCCTGAGCGTGATGGCGCCGGTGAGCCAGACGCCCGCCGGCACGACCACGCGGCCGCCGCCGGCCGAGGTGCAGGCCGCGATCGCCGCCGCGATCGCCGCCGAGGCGTCGGTCTCCGGCTTGGCGCCGAAGTCAGTGATCGGGAAATCGCGGGCGGGAAAGGTCGGAGCCGAGATGCGGGCCAAAACATCGGGCAGCGAATCCCAGCCGCGGATGACCAGCGGGCGACTCGTCGTGGTCAGCATTTTTTCCACCTCGAGGCCGGCGAGGATGAACGGACCCGTGCCCTTGGGGTCGTTGTCGACGACGGGCTCGCTGATGTAATACTTGAACGACCCATCGCGCGGGGTCTTGCCGTCGGACATCATGTAACCGAGCCCGGCGCCCTGACAGACCGACGTGAGCCGGATGGTGCCGTCGGGGTTCGTCTTCACCAATTCGCGGACCAGGCCGGCGTAGCCCTGGAGGATGGCGGCCTCGTATTTTTCCCGCGGCAGGTAGCCCTTGTTCACGGCCTTCGCCAGGGTGTAGACGAACATCGCGGAGCCGGACGACTCGAGATAGTTGCCCTCGCGGGTGCCGAGATTGGGGATCTGCCACCAGACGCCGCTTTTCGGATCCTGCCACCGGACCGCGCCATCGGCGAGGCGCTTGAGAATGTTCACGATCTCATCGATCTCGGGCTGGCTGACCGGCAAAAAATCCAGCGAGTCGACGATGGCCATGCCGTACCAGCCGATGGCGCGGCTCCAGAAATTGGGGGAGAAACCCGTCTGGGGATCCGCCCAGCTCTGGGCATGCGCTTCGTCCCAGGCATGCCAGAAGAGGCCGGTGGCCGGGTCGTAGCTGTGGCGGTCCATGAGGACGATCTGCTGCGCGACGTCGTTGCCGAGCGCGGGCTCGGCGAAGAGCCCGGCATATTGCGCGAGGAACGGCGAGGCCATGTAGAGACCGTCGAGCCACATCTGATGCGGATAACGTTTCTTGTGCCAGAATCCGCCCTCGCTGGTGCGCGGGTGGGTGGCCATCTGGGCGCGCAGGGTCTGGACGGCCGTGGTGTAGGCCGCATTTTTTTCGCCCCGGGCGAGGGCGGCGAGCAGCACCTTGCCCGGCGGGAGGTTGTCGATGTTGTAGTCCTCGGGCTTGTAGCCCTGGATGGATCCGTCGGCGTTGACGTGCGACGCCACGGCCCGGGTGCCGAACTGCGTGTAAGCGTCGTGGCCGGTGCGCTGCCCCAGTTGAACCAGCGCCAGGGCGAGCACGCCCGGCGAATAATCCCAGCGGGCCTTGCCCTGGCCGCGCTCGAGAGAGGCGCCCAGGCGCTTCATTTCGGAATCCGCCAGGCGCTGCGACCATTCGAGCGGGGTGGCACCGTTGAATTTGGCGACTTCCGCCGCAATGCACCGGGTGCCGGCAATCGCCAGGATCAGTCCGGCAAACAAAATGGACCCAGCAGAAATAAAGATCCTCGGGGCAAGCTCCGGGGTATCGGATCCATCGCGAATGAAGCGGGGAAAGTTTTTCATGGGGCAGATGTTGGCGGGTTGGGGATCGCTAATTGACCGGTAAGGGCGGTTGCCAGCTGGAGGGCCGGTCTCCGCACCGGCCGCGGGCGACAGCCAGTCCGCCAGCCCGGACGGCGGCCGGTGCGTCAGCCCGGACCGTACGGAGACCGTCCCTCCATCGATTTCCCGCGAGCGCGGGTTTGAAAACACTCCATAAAGTTGCGTCATGGCGTGCCGAGCCGCCGCACTTCGCTGCCGGCGAGAAGGAAAGCCCCGACGCCATAGGGCTCCGTCCACTCCGCAGCAAAAGTGACCGGGGTGGCGCCGACGGGTTGCACATGGGTGAGTTTGCCCGCGGGCGTGAGACACGAAGTGAGCGCGGCCCAGGCGCGGCGCACCGCCGGTTCAAAACGGGCGCGGTCGAGCAGGCCTTCGTTCACCCCCCAGGCGAGGGCATAGCAATAAAATCCCGTGCCGCTCGTTTCCTGCATCGGGAAGGCCGCCGGATCGAGCAGGCTGGCGCGCCAGAAACCGTCCGCCTGCTGGCAGGTGACAATCTTGTCGGCCATCTCGTGAAACTGTTGGACCAAGCGCGCCCGGGCCGGATGGCCGGCGGGCAGCAATCGCAGGACGCGGACGAGGCCGCCCATCACCCAGCCGTTGCCGCGGCCCCAGAAAACCTTGCGACCGTTTTTCTCGTGCTGGCCGAAATAGGAACTGTCGCGATAATACAGATGTTCGGCTTGGTCGTAGAGGAAGTCCGAGGTGACCCACCACTGGCTGATCGCGAAGTCGAGGTAGGCCTGGTTGCCGGTGGCCTGCCAGAGCCGGACCCACGCCGGCGGGGCCATGAAGAGCGCATCGCACCATGACCAGCGGTCGGTTCGTTCGGGGTTCTTGGCTTGGTCGAAATCAAGGCTGCCGGCCTTCGGCTGCGCGAGGATCGCGTCAAACCGTTCCCGCAGCGGCGCAATCATCCGCGGGTCGCGGTGCTGTGCGAAAAGTTCCGCATAGGTCTGGCCGACCGCGTGGTCATCCGCGTGATAGGGGCGGGCCCCGAGCTGCCAGCGGTTGTCCGCGCCCAGCTTCATCATTGCGTCGTGAAAGCGCGGACTGGCTGAATCTTTCGCCAGCGCCATGACGCCGGCATAGAACGCGGCATTGTGCCACTCGAGTGGTTTCCACTTCGAAGGGTGAGCCAGTTGCCAGTCGGCGGCGCGCTCCATGAGCCCGACGATTTCCTCTGGCGTCGGGTCCGCCCATAACCCGGGTGCCAGCAAAGTGGCGCAGGTTGCGGCGAGCAAGGCGCAGCGTCGGAGGGCCGGTCTCCTGACCGGCCGGGCGGACACCCTGGCCGCCAACCGCGGCCCGTCAGGAGACGGGCCCTCCAGGTTCAAACCGCGGGCCAAGCCGTGCTGCGTGAATAAAAGCCGAAGCCAATGACTGTTCATGGAAGGCTGAGGACGATTTGAACCGGTGAAACCGCGCGCGCCGCGCAAGCGGCGACATAGTCATTCCACGCCTGCGGCGTCGTGAACTCGCCGGCTTTGGACCAGCCGGCGCCGGCGAAATAACGCAGGGGCTGGCCCGCGGCGACCTTGGCCAGCAGGAGATGATTGCGGTCGTCCTCAGCGAAGCCTTGGAACCCGGTGGGGACGATGACCGCCGTGCCCAGCGCGCCGTTGGTCTTCTGGACGGCCCACTGCGTGAACGAGCCGTCGG
>JANMVS010000455.1:0-1657 GCA_031392885.1 Verrucomicrobiota bacterium | reverse complement strand
CGATGGCAATGAATGAATGCAAGCGGTTGTGGTGCATCCCGGATTTCTACCACAGACGGGGGCGTTCACCAAGAAGCGAAAGGCCACCTGGAAAATCCGCAAAGGGGTGCAGGCGGATTTGCCATGGGATGGATAAAGGGTCTGGCTTTAAATTTTCACCTTTTACGGTGGTTCGATAACTAGGGTTAAATGTACAGCCAGACCCCATTTTGCCCCCGTTCAAAGGGTGATTGGGATAAAGCCTATATCTGATCCCGCCTTCCGTCCTCAATACGGTCCGCGGATATGCGCCGCCACCTGCAGTTCGTAGAACGCCGCGAGCTGCACGTGCTGGGTGGCGCTGAGCGGCGCGAGCGACCCGGCCCGGAGGTTGGCGCGGGCCTGCTCCGGGCTTTTCGCCCCGGGAATGATCACGCTGACCGCCTCGAAATCGAGGCACCAGCGCAGGGCCCATTCGGCCATCGTCAGCCCGGCGGGCACCGACGCCTTCAGCGCATCGGCCAATTCGACCCCCTTCGCGAATGGCAGACCGGCGAAGGTCTCGCCGACATTGAAGGCCTGGCCGTCGCGGTTGAAGTTGCGGTGATCCTCGGCGGGGAACCGGGTCGTGGCCGTCATCTTTCCACCGAGCAGGCCGCTGGCGAGCGGCAGGCGGACAATCAACGCCACCCCGCGGGCCCGGGCCGTGTCGAACAGGATGTGAATGGGTTTTTGCCGGAAAAGGTTGAAGATGATCTGGAGCGAGGCACAGCCGGGCTGGGCGCAGCACCAGAGTGCCTCATCCATCGCCTCGACACTGGCGCCGTAGGCCTTGATCTTTCCTTCGCGCTTCAACTCTTCGAGCCAGCCGAAAAGTTCGCCGCGCATTAGCACATCGGCCGGCACGCAATGCAACTGGGTCAGGTCGAGCGCGTCGATCGCCAGCCGGCGGAGTGAATCCTCCGTGTGTTTCCGCACCGCCTCGCGGGTGAAATTCTGCGGCCAGCCCGGGTCGCCGCGGCGGCCGAGCTTGGTGGCGATGAAGAGCCGGTCGCGGGCCTTGGTCGCTTTCAGGAACTTGCCGATGAGCGTCTCGCTGCGACCGTCGCCATAGACGTCGGCCGTATCGAAAAAGGTCGTGCCCAGTTCAAAGGCGGCACGCAATGTCGCGAGCCCGACTTCGTCGGGCACGTCGCCCCAGTTGCCACCGATCTGCCACGTGCCGAGGCCGACCTCTCCCACCAGCCTGCCCGTCTTCCCGAAGATGCGAGTATTCATCGACTGGACTGTGGCCGGGATGCGCGGATCCTCAAGGGCTCAATTTCCGATGCCGGAGCTTGGCCTAGCCGGACTCATGCAGCCTCGGCCGCAAAACGCGTTTTGCCCGTGACGGGAAGTAACAGGGCTGTAGGAGGCGCTTTAGGCCCCGATTCGCAACCTGCGCCGCTCTCGAGCGCCTAGCATCGGGGCATAAAGCCCCTCCTACAGCTCAGAATCTAAGCTGTTATACCAGTGTCCCCTAGCTTATAGACTTTGAGTTAGAGCGCCAGAGTTTACCTGATCCGCGAGCCAGCGGTGGATAAGGCCGGCGACTTTGGCCGGTTGGGTCCATTCCCGTGAGGCGGCAAAGAGGTGGTCTTCCCACCGGCGTAAGCTTGGGTAGAGCCGGTTGGTCACG
>JANMVS010000441.1:0-5325 GCA_031392885.1 Verrucomicrobiota bacterium | reverse complement strand
TCGGCATCGTCCCGACCATTGTCGGGTGAACCCCGCCCGGGGCGGACTATTTTTGCGGGAAACAGAAACAGGAGGAGGTGATGGTCGTGTCGGCGCGCGCCCAGCTGCGTTGGAACTGCGCCCGCACCTTCTCCGCCTCCGCCTTCCGGCCCTGCCTGGCGAGACTCTCGGCCAGACCGAAGAGGGACCAGCCGTTGGCGGGCAGTTTTTTCAGGTCGGCACGGTAAACCTCCTCGGCCTCGGCGTAACGACCGACCGACATCAGGCTGGCGCCCAGGGAATGGCGGACCGGGACGATCCAGCCGGGTGGCTCATCGTAGTGGAGCGCATCTTCGCGCCGCACCGCCTCGCGGAGTTCGGCCAGGCCGGCGTCCCGCGAACCTTCGCGGAACAGGATTTCCCCGGCCAGCATGTGTTCCGCCACGCCCAGCAAGTCGCCCAGCAAGTTCGTCCCGAAGCCCGCGGCGGGCGCAATTTTTTTCCGGGCCTCCTGAAAGGCGGTCTGTTCGGTGTGCGCCGCCGCCGGCTGATTGAGCGCGGCGAGCGCAATGCCCCGGGCGGCCCGCAGCAGGGCGTGGCTGAACAGATATTTTTCGCCCGGGAAGGGTTCGGCCAGGATTGCTTCCCACCGACCGAAACGGATCAGCACTTCGTACGGCATGGCGGTGAAACCGTCGATGAAGCTGAAGATTTCCGGCGGCACCTCGCCCGGCAATTCGGTGACCATCGCGCGAATGGTCCGGATGGCCAGCGCGCTCTGGCCGGTCATCAGGGCGGCATAGGCCTGCATGTGGCGGTTGTGCGCCATATAGCCGAACAATATGCCCTGCGGTTCGCCTACCACCTGCCGGTAACGGAGATCGGATTGGATGGCGCGCTCGTTCGACTCCACGGCCTCGAACCAGTGGCCCACGCGCACATCGATATGCGACGGCATATGCTCCATATGCCCGATCAGCGAACGCTGCGTGCGGAGCCGGTCGGCCGCCGGCCGCGCGACTTCGGGCGTGGCCGACGCCTCATTGGCGTGGATGAAGAGATGCAGGCCCATGGGATGGTTGGGGTTCAAAACCATCACGGTTTTCAATGCGGCGAGCACCTCCTCGGTTCCGGGCTGCGCCGGGCCATCGGCCTGCCACTGGTCCCACGGCCGGAGATCCAGCATCGCTTCCGCAAAAAGCACGCCGACATCCGCATCATCGGGATGCGCATGCCAAGTAACGCGCATGGCCGCCGCGTAGGCCTCGTCCAGCGCCCGGCGCGCGGGATCGTATTTTTTTCCATAACGCTGGGCCTGCGCGTGGATCAGCGCCTGTTCGACCGGGGTGCCGTGCATCGCGACAACCTGCGCCCGGGTAATGGCGTCCCACGCGAGGGCGGCGTGCGCGGGATCGACCGCGGGGAGATTGATGTTGGGTCCGCACGCGTTGGCGATCCCCCACCAGGCCATGGCACACTGCGGGTCGAGCCGCGCGGCCGCCTGAAACGACTGGATGGCCCGCTCGTGGTCGAAGCCGTAGGTGAAGGCGAGGCCCTGGTCAAAGTAGCGCTGGGCTTCGGGCGAGGTGGTCGTCACCTGCCGGGTGTAGCCACCAAGACCGGAATATAGCGGGGTGTTTGCGGCCACCGCCGCATGGGCCATCGGCTGGGCCGAGCCCAGCACCAGCCCGCAGCCCAGGACGAGTAGCGTGGAATTTTTCATAAGGGGGGAGACTCCGCGGCGCAGATCCGGGGCTATTTTTCCGCCGGATACGCGGCAAAGGCCTCGATCTCAATCAACCAGTCCGGGCTGACGAGCGCGGCCACCCCCACCGTGGAGCGGGCGGTCCTGGCGGGATTTTTCTCGTTGTGGAAAAATTCACCGTAAGCCTTGAACCAGCCGGCGAAGTCGGGCTTGCCGTCCTTCGCCGCGTCCGGCGTGACGTAAACGCGCAGATAGACGACGTCTTTCAGCGTCAGCCCCTGCCGCGCGAGCACCTCCGCGATATTCTTCAACGCGCTGACGCCCTGGGTGTAGGTGTCGCCGTAGCGCTCGTAGACGGTCTTGCCGTCCCTGTTCAGCGGGCTGGGCACGGTGCCGCTGGTCCAGAAAAGTGCGCAGCCGGCGGGCAGCGCGACGCCGGAGGCAATGGGTGACTTCGCCTCACCCGGGAGACTGATGGTCTGCGGGGATGACGCGTGGACCACACTGGTGAAGCCCAGGAGGGTCAGCAGGAGTTTCGTCTTCATAAATCAGGAATTGGCGCGGCCACTTTCAACAAAAACTGCCGGCGGGTGACCAGGGCGGGGCGCATGACCCGACAAAATCGCAATCCCGTCCGCACGCCAAGCCGCTTTTCTTTTGGCGGAACTCCGGATAGGGTGGCGGCCGGAATGTTCACCAACTTGTTCCAGTTCAAAGCCCGTCGGTCACCCGCGACCTACGACCGGGCCTTCATCCGGGACCTGCAGGTGCGCCGGTCGGTGCCACGTGACCCGCGGGTGGAGCGAATCATCCTGATTTGCTGGGGGCTGATCGCGATCAAACACGTCGCCGTCATTTGGGCGGTGCACCACTACCACGTGCCCTTCCACCAACTGTGGATCAATGCTCCGACCTTCCTGCTCGGACTGCTCGCCACCCTCGCCTACTACCTACACAAGTGAACGGAGTTTTTTTGATTGGGGCTTTTCCGTTTTCAATTTTGACTGGCCGGGCCCTTGAACGCCCGCCGCCGGCGGGTCCCCTAACCTCACCCCCCTTATCCCCATGCCCGCCGTACCCGGACTCCGCAGCAGTTACCTTAAAACCGGCCGCCTGGTTTACTTCGGCCGCCTGCTGGATAAAATCCGGCTGCAGGCCACCGCCCGGCTACCGGCCGACTATCATGGCAACCTCGGCAAGGGTTTCGACGGCCGTTGCTGCCTGTTCCTGCGCGTAACGTACGCGGAGCTCCACGCCCGGACCCTGGCCGGTGGCACCGATGAGGAAATCCTCGCGTGGGCTTTTGCACAGGGCGGCGGCCGCACCGACGACGAGTGCGCCTGGTGGAACAGTTTCATGATGAAGCGCGGCTGGCGCGATGAAGCCAGCACGCTCCTTCGGCAGCGGATCAAGGAATACGGCCTCGAGGGCAAACCGATCGAGACCTTCTTCGACCTCAATGAGTACGATGAAGGCCGCGATCCGGTCGGCACGTCGGCCTGGTCGAAATGACCGCCCTGGCCATCCAGCGCAAAATCCTGCGCTCCCTGCTCAGTGGATTGGGCGTGCTGCTCGTCCTCACCGCGGTCGCCGCCGGCTGGGGCTGGTGGCAGATGCGCGGCAGCCTCGCGCAACTTGACGGCACGCACGCCGTGGCCGGACTCGGTGCGCCGGTGAAAGTCGAACGCGATGCGCTGGGCGTGCCGACCATTGCCGGCCGCACCCGCGCCGATGTGGCCCGCGCCACGGGTTTCATCCATGCGCAGGAACGTTTTTTTCAGATGGACCTGCTGCGCCGCTCCGGGGCCGGCGAACTCGCGGAGATTTTTGGCGCGGCGGCCCTGCCGCTGGATCGCACGCACCGGTTGCACGGTTTCCGCCGCACCGCGGAAAAAGTTGTCGCCGCCCTGCCGGCGGAACAACGCGCCCTGCTCGACGCCTACACGGCGGGCGTTAATGCCGGCCTGGCCGCCCTGCCCAAAATCCCGTGGGAATACCTGGTGTTGCGCACCCCGCCGCAGCCCTGGCGGATCGAGGACAGCCTCCTTTGCATCTACTCCATGTGGTTCGACCTGCAAAACTGGCGCGGCACCTTCGAGCTGAACAATCAGGCCGTGCAACAGACGTTGGGCCAGAGCGCGCTGAATTTTCTGAATCCACCGGGCAATTCCTGGGACGCCGCCCTCGACGGCAGCACCTTTCCCCCCGCCCCCCTGCCGCTGCTCCGTTTTAAACCGGCCACCGGGGAACAACCCGCGGTCCATGTGGGCGAGCCTAACTCAAAAATAGTCCTGGGTTCGAACAGCTTTGCCGTCGCCGGCCGCTACACCGCAACCGGCGGCGCCCTGTTGGCGAGCGACATGCATCTCGGTTTTAATGTACCGCACATCTGGTATCGAGCCTCCCTGGTGTGGGGCGAGGGCGCCGACCGGCACCAAGTCGATGGCGTTACCCTGCCCGGCCTGCCGTTTATGGTGGTCGGCAGCAACGGTCGCGTGGCGTGGGGCTTTGCCGTCGCCTACGCGGACACCACCGACGTCATTCTCGCGGAAACCGATTCCTTCGCGCAGATTCAATATCGCACGGCCCATGGCTGGGTCGAGATCGAGGACCGCGCCGACCTGATCAAAGTGAAGGGACAGGCGCCGGTGCCCTTCACCGCCCGCTGGACCGAATGGGGCCCGATTTTCGCCGGGCCGGACAACGGCCATTATCTGGTGCTGCGCTGGGCGGCGCATGACGCCGAATGCACCAATACTAATTTGATGGAACTGGAGACGGTGCGCACCACGGCCGCCGCGATTGAAATCATGCATCGGGCCGGCATTCCCCACCAAAACGCCCTGATCGCGGATGCCGACGGCGCCGTGGCCTGGACCATCGCCAATCGGATACCGCGTCGCATCGGCTACGACGGCCGCCTGCCGGTCTCCTGGGCCTACGGCGATCGCAAATGGGACGGCTGGCTGCGGTCCGAAGAAGTCCCGGTCGTGCGACCGGCGGACGGCCTGCTGTGGAGTGGCAACAACCGGGCCGTGGGCGGCCCGGCCCTTGCCCAGCTGGGCGACAGCGGCTACGATGAGGGCGCCCGGGCCGGCCAGATCCGCGACGACCTGCGCGCCCTCGCCGCCACCGGCCGGAAAATCACTCCGGCCGATCTCCTGGCCGTGCAGCTCGATGATCGCGCCAAATTCCTGGAACGCTGGAAAGACTTCCTGCTCGAGGTGCTGAGCAACGAGGCGGGGGCCGGGCATCAATTGCGCGGCGAACTGCGCGACGTGGTAAAATCATGGGGGGGCCACGCCAGCGCCGATTCCGCCGCCTACCGCGTGGTGCGGGCGTTCCGCACGCATGTCACCGAGCGGGTGCTGGCACCCTTCACCAACCAGGCCGCGGGCTACTACGAAAAATTCTATTACAGCGGCATGCGTTATGAGGATGCGGTGTGGCAACTCGCCCATGAACAGCCCGGCCGGCTGCTCAACCCGGCCCACCCGTCGTGGGCCGCGCTGCTGCTGGCCGCCGCGGATGACGTGATCGCCGACGCCGACAAAGCCGGTGTGCCGCTGTCCCGTTTCACCTGGGGGACCGTCAATATCCTCTCGATGCGGCATCCGTTCAGCACTTTCCTGCCCGGACCG
>JANMVS010000380.1:0-12559 GCA_031392885.1 Verrucomicrobiota bacterium | reverse complement strand
CGAGTAGTATTCGGCGCACGCACAACTGCGCTCCACTCCTCAAACCCGGCTTGGGCGGCCAAGTTGGGGTCCACCGAGTAGTGAACGCCGTTGAGATTGTAGAACCAGACGAAATCTGTCGATAACGCATTGCCAAACGCCGCTTCAGGAATGTAAACTATCATGTCGGCGTTACCACTGCCACCATTGGAGCCCTTGTTGATGTTTTCTTGCGATGCATCCAGCTTTATCCAGTCGACAATATTGAAGTTCGTCGTATTGCCAATCCGAAGCGGATCGTTCAAGGCCCATCTCAGGGTTCCCAAGTTGTTCAACTTCGTCAAGTCGTTCTGCACATTCGCGGTGTTGTCCGTTGCGGAAGTATAAATCCGGATGTTGTCGATTGAGATAACGCGCTTAGCAGCATCGGGTTCATTGGCATCCAAGATAAAGGCGAAATAGTTCGACAGGCCCACTTGGACCCGAGCAAGGTCGCCGAACCGAAGCGTCGTATTCCAAGAGGGACGATGTCCGTCGAGATAAAGCTGGTTATGACCATCAGCGTTATAGGCGCTCTCAATTGTTCTGAGTCCCGTCGAGGTCTTGCCGTTGGCATCGAGCGTAAGGAAAGGATCAAAGACCCCTGTCCCTGTTGGTTGAGACCAATAGTCCGCGACAATAGCCGTGCCTCCGAAGTCTCCCAACACGTTCAACGACTGCGAGCCGGCGAGTGAAAGGTCATACTCGGTGGCCAACGCCCCCGCCGGCATGAGCACTCCGACCGCGAGTAGGAATAAAGTTCTGCGGGCAGATTCGGGTAAAAGTTTTCTGGCGAGAGAACAGGCAAGTGCGCAGATGGTTTTTTTCACGGTGGGAGTCGTTTTAAATTGTTCGTTAGCCAAGATTTCAATATTGTAAGCTTTTTGCATGCCATATTATCAAAACCGCGCGATTCTATTATTAAGATGTTGTGAGTGAGATGTAAGCAAAAGATAAAATTCCACTAGTATTATTTTTCAATCCCGACACTGCTTGAAAATGTAAGGAAATCCGACAACTCTGGAATACGCAATTTTCCCTGGATAATTAAATGGCCAGAAATTACTGCAAGTAAGTATCTTAGCGATCGGAGCGGACTGTTGGGGAAAATGCTGACCGGAAACAGCAGCAGGGGATGGTCTAGGATAATTTATACAACTATATAGCGACATGATATATAACAATTACTTTCTGCAATCATAACAGCAGGGAACGCTTAATTGCTTAAATATATTAATATAAACAAGATAAGCGTCTTAAAAAACTGTAATGAAAATCGACACTCGGCTTCAGGCTGCTAGGAAACTCAGTTGAAAGGCGACAGGAAGCGCGACTGCTCATCTTTTGCTCGGGCGGCCGCCTGAGCCTGTCGAGCTGCCGAAGAATGCTGAGGGGAAACCAAGTTTGCTGGCACTTTAATGCTATCTCCCTGCGAGGTGACTACTCTTAGCTCTACGTTTGTGTTCCAACATTCTTTTTTGTGATTTTTGCGCTTTCTGTGGCCAATCCTTCGTCGAATTTAGGCTCAGAGCGATGACTTCGTTCGGGTCGTCGTGCCCCGAACCTGGCCGGCAGGGACGCCGGCCGCTACGCAGGCAGCCGAGCTGGATGCGGAACCAATCGGCGCAAGCTGAAGGTGGCCTGGGTTAACGCTCTGAGTTCACGGCCGGAGCTGCCCGCAACGCTTCGCTTAAAAATCCAACAGACTCGCGTACGCCGCGCGATCCGTGGCACTGGTCAATTCCTTCCACTTTGTGACCCGGAACGGATTGCCCGCGCCGAAATAGCCGAGGGATTCATCGTAGTGGAACAGCGCATTGCCGACGCAGGTGATGTCATTGGCGACCACGGAGCCACTGACATCGCCGTTGCCGTTGATCTTAACCGAGCCCTGCGGGGCGTAGATGACCCCGCTCAGCACGCCATTGCCGGCAATCGTGATATTCTGCGCCAAGGTCGTCTTGGTGCCCCAGATTTGAAAATTAATCGGCTGGTTGGCTGTGGCGTTTGTGGTCCCGCCATTCATGACGCCGTTGCCGGCGATCGCGATATCGCCGGCGGTATAGATCTCCAGCTTGGCGCCGGAAGCGATGTCAATGGCCCCGCTGCCACCGCCGACACTGATCGCGGTGCTGGTATTGGTGAGCTGCAAGATGACCCTGGTCCCCGCGGTGATCGTGAGGATCTTGTTGATAAGACTCATCGAATCGGATGAGTAGTAATAGGTATCGACGCCGTTAATGGTGACGTGGGGGTCAGCTGCGTTTACTGGCAGGGGCATGGTGCTGTTGATCGGCCCGATGGAATTGTAGGTGGCCGTCGGCGCCGTCACCGGATCAAAGCTGGCGCTGAAATTGTTCGAGGTGTGACCGGGGGCGATCGTCCCGCTCCCCGTGCCGAACGGGCCGATGAGGCCCTGACTGCCCACGGACACCGCGCCGCCCCCGGTGGCCGCATAGCCGAAGATATCCGCATTATTCACGCCGATGGAACCGACGGCGACCGAGATGCTGCCGACACTCCCGTTATCATTCCTCGAGGCAAGGCTGTAAGGAATCGCGGGGGTCGCGGGATTATTGTCGGGATTCGAATTATAACTGTCCACCGTGGCGTTGTTGCCGCTGAAGGTGATGGATTGTTTCGCCACCAATCCGTTGGCGAACTTGGAGGTTTTCGCGAGCGTGACTTCGATCCATTTTTCGATGGAACCCGAGGCGACGCCACCCAAAGTGATGGTCGAGCGGGCCACTATTTTGGGAGCGATATCCCCCAGATAATTATAAACGTAAACCCGCACACTGCCGGTGGTGCCTTGGTCGAAAGTATAGCCGCTCCATTGGCGCCAGGCATGGGAGGTGGCGAGGGTGCCGTCGTTGGTCCAGCCCGGCCAGGCGTAGGTGGCATCCGCGACCATCTGGTTGATGGCGTACATCGACTCCTCCAAGCCGGTTTCGGCGAGATTCATGGCGCCGTTGTTGTAGAAGGCGCGGTTGGAGATGGTCAGACTGGTGCGGGAAAGCTTGATGTAGCTGGCCAGGGAGATGCCGATCACGGCACAGATGATCATGGCGACGATCAGCAGGGAACCGCGCTGGGAGTGGGGCAAACGGGGGGAGGAGTGCATCAGGATTTTGGGTTAAGCGGTGACTAGTTTGTTGCGCAGGATAAAACGGGCCGACAGCACGGTGTTGGTGGCGTCAACCACGGTCGTATTGGTGCGCGAGCAGGAAACTGAGAGTTGCAGTTGCTTGGTTGAATTATTGGCGATGGTCCGGGCGGCGACCGTGCTAAAATCGGTGAGCGCCGCGCCGGTGATGGTGTAAGCCTTGAACTCAAAGACGGTGATGCCGCTGAGCAGGACGCGCCGGCCGACGGGATCCCGCCGCACAAAAGTCCGCGTGCCGCCATCATAGGCATAGTCAACCGAGATGGTGCCGACGCCAATGGGGTTGGGGACGGTCAGCGTCAGGGTGGTGCTGCTGGCCCAGATGATCGTGTTGGCCTGGCGCACATCCTCGGCGAAAATTTCCAGACACTTGCGCGCCTGGGCTTCCATGTCGTTGTAATTATTCATATTCGCCCCGCTGCGGCCCATGAAGAGAAAGGTGGAGAGGACGCCGGCCAGAATAAACGACGAGAGCGAGGCTCCGATCATGAGTTCCACCAGGGTGAAGCCCCGGCGCTGGCGGCGAGCTTCAAGCGGAGTGAGGGCGGAGCGGGCCAGCTTAGTGGGCGAGAGTGTAGTAGTAGTCATATAAGCCATTTTTGACGTAGATCGAGGGGAAGGAACGGGTGTGGCGGATGCCATCGTAAGTGGTCCACTGGACAGTAATGGTGATGTTTTTGACATCAGCAGGCCGAGTGCTATCGTTCACGACCGTACGGGTCACGGTGAAGTGGGCGGCCAGCGCGCTGCTGCTGGAAAACATGCTCGCAAGATCAACTGCCTCACTTTGCGGCAATTCGCAGATGCTATCAATCGCGATCGTGCTGGTATTGTTCCACGGCATCAACCGCAGGCGCTCCATTTCGCTCTGGATGATCTGGGAGGCCAGGGTGTTGCCGCGCGCGACCTCGATTTGTTTGAAGCCCGATTGCATCGCGATGATCGAAGTCGCGATGCCCATGGCCATGACAAAGGAGGCCATGGCGACCTCCAGGATGGTAAAACCAGCATCCTTGCGCCCGGGGGCGAATGATTTTCGCGGGCGGGATGCGGTCGAGCGGATTGCCGGGGCAAGTGCCGGCTGGGGGGGAGAGGTTTGCACGCCGTTACCCTACGGCATGAGCGGCGAAAACATAAGAGGCTTTGTGCTCCGGATAATGGCCCTAGGCCACTAAGGCCGTTTGGCCCTGGCAGCCTGTCGGACTTTACTCCTGAGCTTCCCCATTATTACGAAAATGCACCCCTGCCAGCGATGATTCCATCCCAACCAGGCTGCTAGGGGAATTTTATGGTGTGAAACCGAATCCCCATGTGCGCTGGCCATAGCCGTAGGTGACCGGCCGGACGGCGGCGAGCTGGGTGAGCGAATCAGCGGGCAGATACTTCGCCGCAAATTCCGCCACGGCGCGATCGTAGTCGGCCAGCAATTTCGCTTTCACTTCGGGTTGGACAAAGGAATAGGCGAGGGAATTGCGGCCAAGTTTGACCACTTCCTCCCAGGACAAATTGAAGGTCGTGACCGCCGTGTAGTACTCGTCGGTCAGGTTGCTGTCCCACATGCCGCGATCGTCCGTATTGAGGCAGACGGGCACGCCGATCCGCAGGTATTCCGGGAACGGATGCCGGCTAAGGTCGGGCGTGTATTCCAGCAGGCGGTTGGAGATGAGGTTGATTTCGACGAGATACCGGCTGTGCCGCATCAGGAGCATCGTGTCGGGGTCTTGGATGAGATTCACGCCGTGCCCGATGCGGCTGGCGCCCAGCAGCAGGCTGTCGCGAATGTGATGGTCGGGCCCATCCATCTCGCCGGCGTGGATGGCAAGCGGCAGCGTCGGGTAGCGACGGCGCAGTTCGCGCATTTTGGCCAGGAAACGCAACGGGTAGCCATGGCCGTTCTCCTCGATGCCGACCAGGTTGAGCCCGACCCAGAGCTCGCGGTGCGCCGCGACGAATTGATAAAAATCTTCCAGCTGCTGCTCGGCATACGGCAGAAACCGCAGGACGCTCAGCTGGAAGCGCACCGTCACCCCGGTGGCCAGGGCATCGGGCCGGGCCAGGCGCGCCCGCAGGAAATCCGCCACCGTGTCAGGCGGGATGGCATTACCCTCATTATCGCAGAAGCCCGTCACGTTCTGCTGGGTCTCCAGGTACCGCAGGCCCTCGGCGCCGTAGGCTTTCATGGTCTCCACCATGGTTTCCGCGATGACCTGCATGTTCTGGTGCAGTTGTCCGGTGCGCGGCCAGATCCAGGTGAAGAATTCGTCGCGCCCCTCGCCGGGCCGGTCCAGCCGCAGCGAATCGAGCCAGCCTTGCTTCTGCTCGGGGGTGAGTTGGTCGAGACGGACATAATCCGCCTGGGCCGCCGCGGTCAACTGGGTGAAAGTAGAGCGGCGGATCATCTGGTAGAGGATTAAGGGTACGCCGGTGTCGATACCGGCGGTGAACCGGACGCGGGTATAAAACGTGTCGCCGCCGTTGCGCGCCGGATCGGAGGCGACGGCATACCACCATTCGGAGCGGATGGCGCCGCCGAGGTGGTTGTGCAGGTCGCCGCCCTTGGGCAGCGCATAGAGGAACGCGTAGAGTTCGGCGGGCTTGGCGCTGGTTTTGACGGCCTCAAACCGCGCGGAGAAGTCACCGCCGAGGCCGCGACTAGCCAGACACAAGGCCATCAGAAAGAGTGTGGATCGCATGGGCAATTAGCAGGCGACGAGTGGATTCGCGGCAACGTTAATCTTTGTGCCGTCCCTGCAGCGGCAGGCGTCCCAGCCTGCCGGTTTGGCCAACGATCACGAACCCCCACAGGCGCGGCGGCACGGTGGCTACGGCCGGTCCCGGGGGAGCGCAAAGAGTATTGCATCATCCGCGATTACAGCAATAAACGCGCTAGCCCCACCGAACACCCACGACTACTATGAAACAGCATCCCTTGTATCGCCTGCTCGTTCTCGCCGCGCTCGCCGTCGTCGCCAGCGCTTTCGCCCAGGAAAAACCTTCCCCGGCCGATAAGGCTGAGACCGATCCCGAGGTCCTCCAATTGGAGAAATTCTCGGTCAACGGCGTCCCGATCGAACAGGTGGTGCTCCCGACCGCCCGGCCGTTCAATTCGGTTTTCGGTTTCGACCGCAGCATTCTCGAGACCCCGCGCAATGTGACCATCATCTCGCGCGAGCAGCTCTCGGCCATCAGCATCCAGGACGTGCGGGACTTCTCCAAGCTCACCGCCAGTTCCTACACCCGCAGTAATTTCGGCGCTCCGACCACCCCGGATATCCGGACCCAGATTGCCGACACCTTTCTCAACGGGATGCGCATCGGCCTGAGCAGCAATGGCAATGGTTTGCCGGTCAATTTCAATTCGGTCGAGTCGGTCAACATCGTGAAAGGCCCCGCCACCGCGGTGTTCGGCGCCTCGCAATACATCGGCGGTTATGCCGATCTCATCACGAAACGCCCGGTGTTTGACGCCGCCAAAGGCTATGTCTCCGTCACGGTGGGTTCCTACAATACGTACCGCTGGACGTACGATTACGGGGCACCCGTTTCGAAAAAAACCGCTTACCGCATCAGCTACTCGGGCGAGGACGCCGGCAGTTTCTATGATGACGGCTACAAGAAAACCCAGACGTTCTATGCGGCGGTCACCCATCGGCCCAATGAACGCTATGATGTCTTCTTCAACATGGAGGCATTTGATGCCAAGTATACGGAGAACTTCGGCATCAACCGGGTCACGCAGGATCTCATCGACAAAGGTCTGTATCAGACGGGCGTGAACAATAATCCGGCGCCCAATTTCGGCATCGCCCCGATATCAGGCTATGTCGATTCCTCCGGCAAACCCATCGACTTCGGCAACATCAACGTCGTCGCCGGCACGCCCGCGGCGCAATCCGATGCGCAGAATTCCCGCTGGGTTGTGTCCGGCTTCCCCGCGGTGAACCGCATCGTGCCCGGACCGGTGGTGAAGCTCGACCGGAGCAAACGGTTGCTGCGCCCCGGTGATCATTCCACGGGTTTCAGCTACAACGCCCAGGCCATCCAGTCGTGGCATTCCGCGCCCGATCTCAATGTCATCAATAACAGCATGTTTCGCTACG
The DNA here is from genome assembly GCA_031392885.1 of Verrucomicrobiota bacterium. Taxonomy (GTDB): domain Bacteria; phylum Verrucomicrobiota; class Verrucomicrobiia; order Opitutales; family Opitutaceae; genus Lacunisphaera. The sequence goes on along the minus strand of JANMVS010000380.1, from coordinate 5,275 downwards.
TGCGGCGCAACACCCTGTCTTCCTACTCCTATTCCGAAATCATCGATCCGAGCTGGAGCTTGGAAAACCGCACGGAATTCCGCCTGACCAAGGGCAACTGGCAGATCAATTCCGGGCTGGCGCTGCGCTATCAGTCGGTCGAGGCCTACAATGACTTTTTCAACGAGCCCGCGAATGTCTGGGACCTCACCAAGGACCACAACCTGATGAATTTTTTCAACTCGGTTAACTCGCCGAACGCTTTCACGCAGATCCCGGTTCCCGGCTGGCCCGGCCGCTACTACACGCCCGATAACGGCGACTCCGGCATTTCCAAGGTTTTCACCACCTCGCCGTTTGTTCAGACCAGTTGGAAGATCAATGATCGCCTCACGTTCGACGCTGGCGCGCGGGTCGACATTATGAATGCCGACTTCAAGATTGCCTGGGTCAACGCCTTCATCGGGCCGCAGCGGATCGCCGACAAGATCACGGTCGGACTCCCGAACTACAACGGCAGTCTCGGCTACAAGGTTTCCAAGACGCTCTCGACCTATCTCACCTATAATTACAGCCAGAATCCGGTGGGGGCGACCGGCAATGGCGGCGGGGTCACCACCTCGGGCAACTCCAAGTTTCTCAATGCCAACCTGCGCAACGAGGCCAAACTCATGGAGGCCGGTTTCAAGCAGAGCTTCGACGAGGGCAAGGGCTATTTGAGTGTCGCGCTCTTCCAGCAGAATCGCGACGATCTCCAGCAGGACCGTTCCACCGTGAAGTTCAAGACGCAGGGGCTGGAAATTGAGGGGAGCTACCAGCCGAACAAGCATCTCTACCTGACCGGCGGTTATTCCTACCTGGATTCCACGGTCAGCACCGGTCAGTTCGACGTCGGTAACACCTCGCTCACGCCCCCGACCTCGCGCTTCTTCATTTTGGGTTCGGGCGAGCATCCCCGGCAGGGCGTGCCGAAGAACCTGGTCAACGCCCTCGCCACCTACAAGTGGGACAACGGCGTCGGCGCCACCGCAAATGTGGTCTACACCAGCGCAATCAACAACAACGTGGTCGGCAATCTGGTGATCCCGGGCCAATACACCCTCGACCTGACGCTGTTCTATAACGCCAAGACCTGGGAGGTTCGCTTTGCCGTCCTCAACGCCACCGACGAGAAGAATTGGAGTGCGCCCAATGCGGTCTACGGCAACGAGTCCATCGTCGCCGAACTGCCGGTGCACTTTGAGGCCAGCTTCAAATTCAAATTCTGACCCCGGCTGATCCGTGGAGCAGGGCGGCGGATTTTCCCGCCGCCTTTTTTTGCGCCGAGCGCTCGCCCAATTAGGCAGGGCGAGTCGTCCCGCCGAACCGCTCCGAACCTCGTCTCATCCAGAGGATGTCAAACCAGCGCACAACGCTAGCCCGGATATTTCACACTCTTCTCGCAACCGAAACCACACCCTGTGCCAAATCTTTTTCCGCATTCGCGGCTGCTCGGGATATCCGGGCTAAGACAACCCCGACAAGTCGGGGTTGTTTCAGCCCGCATGACCGACCAAGTCCCGGCCCCACGCGGGCTGAGAGTCGGCGAGCACCGCCAAAATTTCGTGACGAGTGTGAAATATGCGGCCTAGATGCCCTGCCCCAGGCGACAAGAGCACAGCCTCGGCCGCTGGGCGCGCCGTCAGGACATTCGCGGACGGCCCAGCGGTCCGTCCCTACCTTAGTCCAGAACGGGAGCAAGGCAGGAGGGGAGTCTGATTGCCCACGGAACACACGGAATACACGGAAAGGATATTGTTTCACTGGGAACACCGCTGAACCGAACCCAAGGCTCGGATTTTTTGACCACGAATGTCATGGATGCGATCCGGATAAAGCCGCAAGGCTGAGCATCGAAGACGAGCCCTCCCAATATTCAGGTTCTTCGCTACTTGCAGTGGGTTGCCCTCAAACCCAACGCTGCAGTTTAGGGAACCACTAATCAGTTTCGCCCCTTCGACGAGGCTCAGGGCAGGCAAGAGGCGAAACTTAAACTCACCCCTCCGACTGATCGTCTCCGGGATAAGTTCCGGGGGTCGGCTGATCGCAGACTGAGATTTTGCCGGCGATTAACCGGCCCCCGAAACCCAGTGGCGGAAACGATCAGTCGGAGCATACCTTGAAGAATTCATCCTTGGATGAAGCCATTAGTGGTTAACTCCTCCGGGGCTGGGGGGCCCGCGCAAGCCTTCACCCGCTGAACGGCCAGATCTTGAAGAACTGCAGGAAGAAGACGGCGGCAATGATGTAGCCCGCGGTGGTCAGCGATTTGGGTTTGCCCAGCCCCAGGGCGAGCAGGGCCGCGGTGATGAGGCCCAGTCCGATGCCCTCGGCGATACTGAACGTGAGCGGGATCGCAAAGATTGTCAGCACGGCCGGTGCGGCGGTCTTGAAATCGTCCATCGGAATCTCGCTGACCGATTGCATCATGAAGATGCCGACCACCACCAGGGCCGGCGCCGTGGCGGCGGCGGGCACGATTAAAATCAAGGGCGTGAACAGCAGGGCCAGCAGGAAAAATCCGGCGGTGGTCAACGACGTGAGACCCGTGCGCCCGCCGGCCTCGACGCCGGACGCGGACTCGATGTAGCTCACGACCGTTGACGTGCCGCAGAGCGCGCTGGCGATGGTGGCGATCGAGTCGGCGAGCAGGGCCCGGCCGGCGCGGGGCAGGGTGCCGTCGGTCGCGAGGAGTCCGGCGCGCTTGGTGACGGCGACGAGCGTCCCGATGTTGTCGAACATGTCCACAAGCAGCAGGGTCAAAATCAGCGGCAGAGCCACGGAAAAGGCGGTCCAACTCGTCAGAAACTGAAACGTGAGTTTGAGAAAAACCGGGGCGGGGGAATGGGGCAGGGCGATAAAACTGGCCGGGAGTTGGGTGACCTTGGCCCCGCCGGCGGCCGGGACGAAAAGCCCGGCCAGGGTGATCACGGCAATGCTGAGCACGATGGCGCCGGGCACGCGCCGGGCGACGAGGATGATGGTGAGCAAGACGCCGGCGAGGCAGAGGGCCACCGGCCCGGTGGCGAAATCGCCGGCACTGACAAAGGTGGCGGGGTTGGCGACGATGACCCCGCCGTTTTTCAGGCCGATGAAGGCGATGAAGAGACCGATGCCGCAGGTGACGGCGATCTTCAGCGAGTGCGGAATGGCTGCGATGATCTTGACCCGGACACCGGACACCGAGAGGGCGAGGAAGATGATGCCGTTGATCAGCACCATGCCGAGCGCCTCCGACCAGGGGAGGCCCTTGCCCAGGCAAATCGTGAAGGTGAAGAACGCATTGATCCCCATGCCGGGGGCCATGGCGATGGGGTAATTCGTCAGCAGCGCCATCAGGGCGGTGGCGAGAGCGGCGGTGAGCGCGGTGACGGTGACCAGCGCGCCCTTGTCCATCCCGGTGTTGGCGAGGATGCCGGGATTCACGGCGAGGATGTAGGCCATCGCGGCGAAGGTGGTGAGGCCGGCCTGGAATTCACGGAGCGTCGTGGTGCCGTGCTGGTCGAGTTTGAAGAGACGGTTCAACATAAAATAGGAGGATCAATTTCCTGTGGATCAAATTCCCCGGAGACGGTCGTGGACCGTGAGCCGGTCGAAGGCCCCCCGGGCTTGGTTCGGTCGTCGCCAGGAGCGCCAGCGAGTGGTGGTTCGTCCACTCGCAGGCGCGCATGGCTACCCGAATAGTTGAAGGGGAATAATAAGACCAACATGGAGCATCTTTATTTCGCCACCGCCTGCGGCGGAGTGTGTTCGTAAGTGGCCCAGCCGGCGACGAGGGCATGGACCACCCGGCTGCCGACCGCATGGGCGGCCTCCAGCGAGGGGAGGTAGGCGGAGTAGAGTCCGAGTTTTTCGCCATTCATGCTTTCCGGAGCGGAGGTGCCGGGCGATTGCATGTCGTAATTACTGGCGGTGCGCAGCACCAGCGCGCGGCGCACATCAACCTTGCCGGCACGGGTGAGGTTGGTGAGCGAGCGGAGTGTCCCGGTGTCCTCCATGGCCGTGGTGACATAGTGACCTTGCCCCGCGGTGAAGTAGCGCACCCAGTCGTTGGCCCACTGGTTGAGCAACTTGCCATGCCAGTAGGTGCTCGAGGCGAGGTTGTCACCGATCAGCACGAAGGGCGGGCGCTGGGCGTTCGGATAGCCGACGTAGGTGGCGCGGCGCGCTTGCATCTGCGGGTTGTCGGCCAGCGGTGTGTCCTTCGTCAGTTCATAGGCCCAGTGGACCAGGCCGGCATCCAGCCGATAGACCGAATCGACCAGATCCTTGGCGGGCAGCAGCGGTAATTCGTAGGGGGTGCTTTTCCGCAACGGCACGAAGCCCGTCGGCCAGCCGGCGGGAATTTCGCGGGCATCGATTTCATGTCCCAGGTCGCCCTCGACCACGTATTCCGCCCAGGCCGCCGAGCCGATGGAGGCATCCGCGGGGTCGATCCCGGCGATCCCGGCCACCAGCCAGTAACTTTTCCGAAGGTCGAAGCGCGGGTCCAGCCCGAGGGCCATGATGGTCGCGGCGGCGTTGGTATTTGCGACGCCGGTCACGATGCCAATCACCGAGCCATCCGCATTAACCCGCACATCGTGATAGGCGGCCGGGAGGGTTACGATGCGGTCCAGCTTCTCCCGCTCCACCCAGTACTGGAATTCGCCGGGCACATCGCCGGTGTCCTGCCCGGACTCAAACATGGCGACCACGACGACCTTGGGCCGGATGAGTTCGGCGGCGGTCACCCAGAGGGGCGCAAGGACCGCCAGTCCAGCCAGCCCCGGCCGCGCGAAATCAATTAAACGCATGGGAAGAAGATTCAGCAGTCTCCCTGCCGTGCCAGCAAAAAATACGTTTAGCGTGGCTTTACTGATCCATGCTGTGCTTTGTGCGCTGTCCCAACCCACCTAACCACAATCCATGACAACTAACTCATCACGCAAGTTACTCGCCATCCTGCTCGCCCTCGGAGCGCTCGGACACCTGTCCGCCCAATCCGCCGCTCCATCTCCCGCCAAGGAAGAAGTTCTTGAGCTGGAAAAATTCAGCGTCAGTGGCGTCGCCCCGGAGCAGCAGATCCTGCCGACTTCCCGGCCGTTCAACTCGGTGTTCGGCACTGACGACATCATCGTCGATGTGCCGCGCAACGTGACCATCATATCCCGGCAGCAGTTGAGCGATATCAGCATCCAGAGCGTGCTCGATTTCTCGAAACTGACCTCCAGCGCCTACACGACCACGAACTTCGGCGCGCCATCCAACCCGTCGA
>JANMVS010000316.1:0-20148 GCA_031392885.1 Verrucomicrobiota bacterium | reverse complement strand
CCCGGCGAAGGCCGGGGGACGATCCCTGGAACGCCAGCAGGGGTTAACGGGGCACACCGGGTTTGTTGCGCCCAACAACGGCGCGACCAGCCGCGGCCCGTCGGGAGACGGGTCCTCCACGCGGAACCGGCGGGGCTGACCGCCCTGCATCCAACTGAGCCGGAACGATTCATTCGGAATTTCCCGCGGATGGCACCGGCTAAGCCGAAGCCGTTCGCCCGGCTCACGGTCCACGACAAGCTTCGGGGTATCGGCCCCATTGCGATCAATGGGCCCTACCCTCGGGCCAGCGGGCGGGCCGGGTCAGCGATCCATTCGCTCCACGATCCAGGATACAGTTTGGAGCCGCGGAGTCCGGCGTATTCCATGGCCAGCAGATTGGCACATGCGGTGACGCCCGAGCCGCATTGATGGATGACCTGCGCCGGACGCCATGCGCCGAGCAGGGCTTCGAACTCGCACTTTAATTCCGACGCCGGACGCATCGTTTGGTCCGGATTCAGGTTTAATTTGAAAGCCCGATTCCGGGCAGTCGGGATACAGCCGGCGATCGGATCGATCGGCTCGTTTTCCCCGCGAAAACGTTCCGCCGTGCGGGCATCGAGCACATGGGATTCCCCCGCCTGCACCCCGGCAAGCACGTCGGCGGCCGAGCAGACCGGCGCGGAGTCGGGTTGGGCGACCACCGTGCCTCCGCCCCGCCGCGCCCGCACCTCGGGCGTCACCGGCCGACCGTCGGCCAGCCACTTGATCCAACCGCCGTCGAGGACCGCCACCCGCGTCAGCCCGATCCAGCGGGCGAGCCACCACAGCCGCGCGGCATATTGTCCCCCCGCATCGTCGTAGGCCACGAGCTGGGTCGCCGGAGTCACCCCGTGTTGGTTAAGGAAAGCGGCGAAGTCGGTCGCTCGTGGCAAGGGATGCCGGCCATTGGTGCCCGTCTTAGTTCCGGACAAAGCGGTTTCGACCGGCACAAAAATCGCTCCGGGCACGTGGCCCTCGCCATAGACCCGCGCGCCCCGTGACGCCGCAAACAAATCATGCCGGCAATCGAAAATGATCCAGTCAGAATCGCGCAAGTGCTGGCTCAATCGCCCGGCGCCGACGAGTAAATGCATGGCGGCTGGTTTCAGGAAAACCAAACGCGGTCACCCTTTTTATAAGGCACGTTGCCATCGTAGGATCCCGGCACTTCGGTGAAGCGGATCGCCTGCGTGCAGCCGATCTCCGAGGAAAAATAGCCGATGATCGTCAATTCCTTCACACCGCGGAACCAGTGGTCCGGCTGGTCCTTCGTTTTCCCCTTGGTGTACGCCTGCTGCTCGCGATCGAGGTCATTGAGGAAAGCCGTGCGCGTGTCCGCCGGGGCGCCGACAAAAGCCCGGCCATGGCGTACGCGGAATCGTTGCACCAACCCGCCCACCCCGGCCTGAAAAGCCGTCTGCTGGTCCGCCTCATAGCAATCGCGCACCATCATCGTGATGAAAGCCCCGATGCCCACCGCCTTGGCGCCCGGGACGTCCGTCGCGGGGATAATGGTGTCGCCGATCTCGTCGAGCAAAGCCAGGTCGGCGGGACTGGCGCTGCCGGCCCCACCCGTTTCCGCCGCATTCCAGGCGCCCTGCAGGAGGCGCGGCCCGAGTACCGTGCTGCCCATGAGCGTGGCCAGACGGATGATGGATTCGCGACGATTCATGGGGTCACCGGGTGGCTCAAAGATTTCCTTTCTTCAACTCGCCCACGGCGAAATCCGCCGCGCGCGCCGTCAGCGCCATGTAGGTCAACGATGGATTCACACAGGCCGCCGACGTCATGCAGGCTCCGTCGGTGACGAAAACATTCGGGGCATCCCAAACCTGGTTGTGGCCGTTCAGCACTGAGGACTTCGGATCGCGGCCCATGCGCGCAGTGCCCATCTCATGGATGCCTTGGCCGAAAGTGTAGCCACTGTCGGTCGTATGCACTTTTTTCACCCCGGCCGCTTCGAGCATCTCGGCCGCGTCCTGCATCATGTCCGCGCGCATCTTCTTTTCGTTGTCGCGAATCGTGCAATCGGTTGCCAGCACCGGCAGACCCCATTTGTCGCGCACCGTGCGATCCAGACGCAAACGATTGTCATGGTACGGTAAAATCTCGCCGAAGCCGGTCATGCCAATGGTCCACTGGCCCGGTTCGCGCAGCGCCTCCTTGAGCGGTGCCCCGATGCCGAGTTCGGCGATCTCGCGCTCCCACCCTTCACGGCTGGCTCTACCCTGGTAGCCGAAGCCCCGCGTGTAGCCGCGGGCTTCCCCGGCGGCGAGATTGCGAAAGCGCGGAATATAAAACCCATTCGGCCGCCGCCCATAAACATACCGGTCTGTGAAACCCTCAACCTCGCCCGCGGCGCCGCACCGGAAATGATGATCCATGACGTTGTGGCCCAGTTCACCACTGCGGCTGCCCAGTCCGTCCGGCCAGATATCCGTGGCGGAGTTCATCAGCAACCAGGCGGAATTGAAGGCCGACGCGCAAACAAACACAATCTTCGCCGAAAATTCGTAAGTCTGGTTCGTCTCAGCATCGAGCACCTCGACACCCCTCGCCCGTTGGTGGTCGCGATCGTAGAGGATCCGCGTCACGAGCGAGAAAGGTCGAAGCGTAAGATTACCCGTTTGCACCGCCGCCGGCAGCGTGGACGACTGGGTGCTGAAATACCCGCCGAAGGGACAACCGAGCCAGCACTTGTTGCGAAACTGGCAATTGACCCGCTGGTTGTGCGGTTGGGTGAGATTCGCCACCCGGCCAATGATCAGCCGGCGGGCATCCTTGTAATGCGAACGGATCCGTGCCGCCACGTCCTGCTCCACGCAGTTGAGTTCCATCGGCGGCAGAAATTTTCCGTCAGGCAACTGCGGCAGGCCCTCGAGTGAACCGCTGATGCCCGCAAACGACTCCACGTGATCGTACCAGGGCGCGAGGTCGCGGTAACGGATCGGCCAATCCACGGCGATGCCCTCCTGGGCGTTCGCCTCGAAATCCAGATCGCTCCACCGGTAGCTTTGCCGCCCCCAGGTCAGGGAACGACCGCCGACGTGGTAGCCGCGAAACCAGTCGAACGGCTTGGTCTCCACGTAAGGGCATTCCTTTTCGTTAGCCCAATATTGGACATTAAGCTCGTTCAACGTGTAGTCGCGGCGCAGCACCGGATGTTCCGCCGTAAGCTGGGTCGCCCGCATGAAGCGATGCGGCACTTCCCAAGGCGCTTTAAGGGCCGTCGTGTATCCGGTGATGTGCTCGATATTGCGCCCGCGCTCCAGCAGGAGGACCTTCAGGCCCTTTTCGGTCAGTTCCTTCGCCGCCCAGCCGCCGCTGATCCCGGAACCGACTACGATGGCGTCATACTGTTGGGTGGCGGTGGACATAGGGGGGAAATCGAAAGCATAGTGAAATTACGGACGGGCAGGGATCGGCTTCAAGCTAAACCGCTGGCAGCTGGAAAGCGCAATCGGCGGTCGCGCGCCAGTTTACCGCTTCAGACCGGCGCAGAACCGCGCCAGCCGGATGAGGCCCTTGGCGATGATTTCGTCCGAGGTTGCGTAGCTGAGGCGGAGATAACCCTCGGCGCCGAAGGCCGAACCCGGGACGGCAGCGACTTTCTCCTGCTCGAGGAGTTTGGCGCAGAACTCGACATCCTTGAGTCCGAAGCTGGAAATATTGGGAAACAGATAGAACGCTCCTCCCGCCAGCAGGCAGGTGATGCCGGAAATTTTATTCAGCTCAGCGTGCAGGTGCAGGCGCCGGCGGTCGAAGGCGGTCTTCATCTCCGCGAGCGCCACCGTGGCTTGGGCCTTTTCCTTCAGGGCGGCCAGGGCCCCATATTGGGCGAAGGTCGTCGCGTTGGACGATATCTGACTCTGGAGTTCGGCGCAGGCCCTGGCGATGGGCGCGGGGGCCACGAGCGTGCCCAACCGCCAGCCGGTCATCGCATAGGTCTTGGAAAAGCCGGCGATCGTGATGGTGCGTTGCTCCACTTCCGCGCCGAGCATCGCAAAATTAACGGGCTGATGGCCGTCGTAGATCAGGTGCTCATACATCTCGTCGGCGAGCACGTAGAGGTTGTGCGACACGGCAGCCGCAGCGAGGGCGGTGAGCTCGGCCCGCGTGTAGACGGCCCCGGTCGGATTCGAGGGGGAATTGAGGATCAGCAGCTTGGTCTTCGGGGTGAGGGCGGCCTCGAGCAACGCGGGCGTGAGTTTGAAACCGGCCCGATCATCGCAGAACACGAATTTCGGCGTGGCGCCGGCCAGCTTCACCATCTCCGGGTAACTGACCCAGTAGGGCGCAGGCACAATGACCTCGTCGCCAGGATTGCAGACGGCCAAAATGCCGAGGTAGCAGGAAAACTTGCCACCCGGTGATACGACGACTTGGGCGGGAGTTATCTTGTAACCATACTCCGCGGCGTAGCGCTCGGCCACGGCGACCCGCAGGGGTTCGATGCCGGGGGTCGGGGCGTATTTGGTCTTGCCCGATTTAAGGGCGCTGATGGCCGCGTCCTTGATAAAGTCGGGCGTATCAAAGTCCGGTTCCCCCGCGGCGAAGCTGCACACATCCTCGCCAGCGGCCAGCATGGACTTGGCCTTGGCGTCGATGGCTAGGGTCGGCGACGGCGAGACGTTTTTGGCCCAGACGGACAGCGGATGCGGTGTGCTCATTCGATGGCGAAATAAAAGGCCGGTCTTCCCGAAAGCAAGCCAGCCCTTGGCTCACAGGATGTCATAGCAAGCGATGGAGAGGGCGAGTCGTCCCGCCCTACCCTTTCTCCCCGGCCAGCTTCACTGCTTCCGCGGCTTAGACCGAACCCGCTTGCGGCGCGGTCGCTTCGGTTTCTCCAGCGGGACCGCTTCCAGCGTGGGCAAGTAGGCCTCGACGGCCGCGCGCACCAGGTGGCCGACGCTGGTGTGTTTGGCGCGGGATATTTTCCTCAGGTTCTTGCGGAGCTCCCCGGGCAACCGCACCGAGATTTGCACCTGCGCCGGGTGCATGACCACCACATGGGCGAAATCATAACGTTCCAGGGCGACGCGGATGATGTCACTGACCGAGTTCACCTTGCCGTCCCGCACGGGCTCGCTGAGGCGATCGAGAAACTCAACCTCCAGCAAAATCGGGAACGGCTGGGATGCTTTGGCGGACATGGGGCGGATAGGTAGCCGGACTAAAGACGCTCTACTTGCGCCGCTGGCACGGCCGGGGCCTCGGTGGCCAGGGTGTCAGCCGTGAAAGTGTCAGCCGGAAGCATGAGGTTCAGCGCCACGGAAATCATGTTCAGGCGCGTTTTGTCGCGTGTCAGATTATTGCGTAGATCGATGGACTTAGGGATCCATTGCTCGCCCACTTTTTTCAAGTCCAGGATGGTGATGGTTTTCTCGGTTGCGCCCTTCGCGCCCAGCAATTCCGCCTGCATGAACGCCTGAAACTCGGTGTCGAGTTGGACGCGCACCCCGGTCAAACCGGGTCGCACCCCGGACAGGTCCGCGGGCGGATACAGCACAAAGCTATGGGTCGGCCGGCCGCGCACCTTGGCGATCCCCTCGTAGACAAAATCCGTCCAGTAGAGAAATGGCATCTGCAGGTCGAAGGGCGCGAGATCGGTCCCCGCCATGGGTTGAAACGAATCGGCGGCCGTCAGGGCCCGAGTCCGGCCCGTGGCGCCCGTCCATTGCCAGGTGGCGGGCCGCGGCCCGCTCTGGATCAACCAACGTTGCTCGCTCTCGAGTCCGCCCGCACCCGGGAGGGTGAGGCGGGACACGGGGCCCTGCTCGTTGCGACTGCCCAGCAATTGGCCGGTCACGGTGCGCTCAGCACCCTTGCGCGGCATCACCCGGAGCTCGAAGGCCAGCCAGTAGTTGCCGGTGAGACCGACCCGGTGGAATTCGCTGAGGATCCGGGCGCCCACGACCTGATCGGCCGGGCCACCGCTGAGATAATTGGCCGGTGGCCGGTAACCGCCGGTCTGCGCCGGCATGGCCGTGGCCGTGATCGCCGCCAGCAGGGCCAAAAAGAAAGCCCGGTAAAGAACCGGGCTTCGCGGAGCATTAAGGTTTTTTGGGCTCAACGGGAGCCGGAGTTGCGGGTTGGGGCGTGGCTGGGGCATTAATGACCTGCGGCAACTTGTTGTCGATCGCCCCATGGTGTTTCAGCTGATAGATATGCGCCAGGTAAAGTGTGAAACTGACCACGAAAAAAATGATCGCCGCCTTGATGGTCGCGCCACTGAGCACATTGCCAGTCTCCGCGCCAAAGGTGGATTCCATGGTGCCTCCGCCCATGGCTGAACCCATGCCGCCGTCAGTCTTGGCGCGTTGCATAAGGACGACCATCACCAGAAAGAGTGAAGTGATGATCAGGACGAATGTTAAAATACCGATTAGCAGGCTCATAAAAGGGGCAGAAGCAACGTAGTCCGACCCACTTTGTCAACCAAAGTTCTGGGTCGCGTTCTGACCCGCTTCCGCAGCGGGAAACACCAGCGAACCGACGAGGGCCCACGCGCTGGCGATGGCGGCTGCCCACATCCCCCCCATCGGGTCCGGCGACCGGCCGAACCCTAATGCAGCCCAAGCTGCAGCAAGAATTTGCCAAATGCTGATCCTAGCCCAACCTAGCCCGGATATTTCACACTCTGCTCGCAACCGAAACCACACCCTGGGCCAAATCTTTTTCCGCATTCACGGCTGCTCGGGATATCCGGGCGGCTGGTCAACCAGCCCTGTGTCCAATGCATTACTCTCCCTTCAGTTTGCGGATGACGGCGATGTTGGTCGCCTGGACCATGGCCGGATCGTGCTCTTTGACGGCGTCGGACCAGCCTCCCCTGCTCAAGACCATTGACCTGCAGGTTTCGATCGATGTCCCGCCCACGTGGCGACCATTCCTGGACGAGGATATCACCGACGCACTCTGCCTTCGCCTGATCGCTACTTTCCGGAAACGCGGTTATGCCGGGCGAATTGAGCACCGCCTCTTCGACCGTGCCCCGGCCAAGGATGTACCTCAGCTCGAAATCCGCCTGGTTGAATGGCGCATCGGTCGCAGCGGCACGGCGGACTGCACCCTGAGCGCCAGTGTCCGAACCTCCGCCGGGGAAAGGGCGCTCGGAGTGATCACCAGTAGCGCCAGCTTCCTGCCGCATGCGAGCGGTCACTGGGGTCTGAACCGACCGTATGAGACCGCCGGGGCGCTGGAGGATTCCGCGGAGCACGCCCTGCGGGAACTCTACACCCGTCTGCTTAAGGCCGACGTCATTCCCGGATTGGGCGCGAAAAAATAATCCCAAGGTCCCGAAGGGTTTCGATCTTGGTTTGCGAGTTGAGCCGGGCGCATGCCGTTGCCTTCCGCATATCGGGGGCCGATGAGGGCAACGACCCCTTGCCCGAAGTCCATTCACTCAGGGGCGGTTGGAATAACCCGTGTTTTGGGTCGGACGCTTCCGTGGAAACTTTACGGTCGTTACGGCGGGCCCACCCTCTCCTTCGGAATTGTTACAGCTTCACACCAAGCTTCTCCAGCACCCGCGACAAATCCTCATTACCCTGATATTCGATGATAATGCGGCCGCGCTTCGGCGAATGCCGCAGCGTGGTGCGGGCCCCCAGGTGCGAGGTAATTCTCTTCTCAAGGTCCGCCAGCGCCGTGACGGTGGCGGCCGGCAGTTTGCGTTTCCTGCCGCTGCCGCCCGAGTGGTGTTTGAGCAAGTCTTCCAGGGCACGGACACTCAAGCCCTGCTCCAAAGTGCGCCGGGCCAGCAGCAGCCGCTCCCCGGAGTTTTCCACCCCCAGCAGGACCTTGGCATGACCGACACTGAGCAGGCCTTTGCCGACATAACCCTGCAACTCGGCCTCAAGGGCGAGCAACCGAAGGGCATTGGCCACGGTGGCCCGCCCCTTGCCGACGCGCTGTGCCGTGGCCTCTTGGGTCAGGTCAAAATCCCGGATGAGACTGGCGTAACCATGCGCTTCCTCGAGTGGATTCAGATCGGCGCGTTGGAGGTTCTCGATCAACGCGAGCGAGGCCGACGAGGCATCGCTTGACGTCATGACGCGGGCGGGAATGGACTTGATCTTTAGTTGCTGGAACGCCCGCCAGCGCCGTTCGCCGGCGATGAGTTGGAAGCGATCCCCAACGGGCCGCACGACGATCGGCTGCAGCAAACCCTCTGCGCGGATACTCTCCACCAATTCGGCCAGCGCTTCGGGCGGAAATTCCTTGCGGGGCTGATAGGGGTTGGGCTCGACGAGATGCACCGCCACCTCGCGATAGCCGGGCAGGCCCCCCGGTGCGGTCGGCGGGGTGGTCGTGACCGCCGGCAGCGCGCTGGCGATCGGCGTCGTGGTTCCACTGGTGATGAGCGCGCCGAGCCCGCGGCCGAGTCGTGATTTCGAGATAGCCATGATTATTTTCCCTGGGGGATGAACAGCGTCTGACCTGCCCGTAGTTTGCTGGGGTCAGCGATCTTGTTCGCGTTGATAATGTCCTGTTGCCTGGCGTGGTTCTTCTTCGCGATGACGGCCAGGGAGTCGCCCGGCTGCACCGTGTAGTTGACGCCTTCCTTGGGAAAATCCTCGCCGAAACTGGTCTGGACCACCGGGCGCGTCGCCTGGTTTTTGGCCACGGCGTCCAGGGCGGCGTTCGTCTGCTTGCCCAGGCGCTCGATTTGACCGGCCACCTGGTTGAGGGTTTCGCGTTTTTGCTCCGCCAGGGCCGATTGCATCGAGCGGTTGAGGTCCGCCACCGCCTTGTTGAGCTGTTCCAAGGTCACGTAGCTCTGACTGGTCTTGGCCTGCAAGGAGCTGTTGTCGCGGTTGAGCTGCTCCACGGTCATGGTCAGCTCGCCGACCCGCTGGGTCAGCAGCAGCACATCCTGGCGAAGATTCGCCAGCTCCACGCGGGGATTATCGGGGGTATTCTGGCCCCATGCCACTGCGGTTAGGGCCACCAGCCCGAGGCCAGATCGCAAAAAGCTGCATCGCATAAAGACCATGGTTGGGAAATCCCCGGGAAAAACAAGCCTTAGACTTTTGGTCGCAGGAACGGGGTACGCGCCACCAACGCGGGCATCGCTTGCGACGCCAGCCTGGTTCCGGGGGCGACGGGGAAGCCGCGCAGGAATTCAGCAGCGGGCAGCATCCTGCCCCCGGGCCGTTGGAGTTTGCGCAGCCGCAGGGTCCCCCGCCCCGTGCCCACCAGCAACCCCTCCGCATCGGTGCCGAGCACCGTCCCCCCCTCCGGAGGTTTGTCATCTATTATATGACAAACATCAGCCCGGCCGAGCTTCACCACCTGGCCATTGATCGTCACCGCACAGCCCGGCCAGGGCATCAGGCCGTTGATCCGGGCCGCCAGCGTCGCGGCGGGGGCACTGAAATCCAATCTGCCGTCGGTCTTCTCGAGCTTCCGACAGAAGGTGGCCTGGGAGGCATCTTGCTCCGTGCTGGTTTGCGTGCCGGCCACCAGGCGCAGCAAGACCCGCGTCAGCAATGGCACGCAGGCCTGCGCGAGTTTGCCCTCGACCTCGCTGGCGGTGTCAAGTGGGTCAATTGACACGCGCTCCACATCTGCCACCGGGCCGGCGTCCAGCTGGGGCACGAGGCGCATGAGGCTCACTCCGGTTTGGGTTTCGCCGCAGGTGATCGCCGTCGGGATGGGCGAGGCACCCCGGTAGGCCGGCAGAATCGAAGTATGCAGGTTCCAAGTGCCCAGCCGCGGTGTGGCCAGAAAATCCGACCGTAAAATATGTCCGTAAGCCATGACCAGGGTCAGGTCGGGCTGCAACGCCGCCAGATCTTCGCGTTCGGCCGGGCCGATTTTCTCCGGTTGAGATACGGGGAGGTGGCGCGCCAGCGCCCACTGTTTGATGGCGTTGGCCTGAACTTGCTGGCCGCGACCCACCGGGCGGTCTGGTTGCGTGAAAACAGCCACGACTTCGGCGACCTCCCCGCCCGCTCCCGCCAGCCAGTTCAGTGCGGGCAGGGCGATGGCATCCGCGCCCATGAAGACGAGGCGCAGCATAATTTAGTCGTCGAACCCGTCTTCGTCGGTTCCGGCGGCTTCGGCCCGCGCCAGATTTTGCCGGTGCCCCTTGGCCGCGAGCCGGTCGGCGACGCTCACCTTTTTCTTGCCGATCAGATCAAAATGAATCGGACAGCCATCGAGATCGAATTCCTTCACGAGCCCGGCTTCGAGGTAGCGGCGGTAGGATTCGGTGAGGCTGCGCTCCTGGTTGCAGAAAATTTTCATGCGGAACGGCCGGGTGCCGGTCTGCGTGGCGTAGTAAATCCGGAAGCGGATGTTATAGGTGCTGGACGGCGGCGTGCGTTCCGCCAGACGGATGATGGCTGCATTGAGCTTCGCCGTCGGGATCTTGGTATCCAGGCGTCGGTCCAGGGCGCGGGCCGACTTGAGCATGCGCGTGATCTCATGCCCGGTCAGGGCGGAAACAAACATCACCGGCGCACCGGGGGTGAAGAAGAGTTTATCGAACATCGCCTTTTCGAAGTGCTCGCGAAATTCGCGTTCGGTCGCGAATTTCGCCACCGCCTCGTTCTCGCCCCCGCTGAAGGCGGTGTGCACCAGATCCCATTTATTGACCACGATCACAATCGGCTTGGCCGCCTTGATAATCTCCCCGGCAATCGCCTGGTCCTGCTGCGTCACCCCGTCCATGGCATCGAGGACCATGAAAACCACATCGGCGCTATGGATCGCCTCCAGAGAGCGCAGACGGGAAAAATATTCGACCGACGATGACAGTTTGGTCGCCGCGCGGATACCGGCGGTGTCGATCAGGCGGAACGGCCACGGTTTGCCCTCGCGGCTGGTGTAGACGAAGTCGAGTTCCACGGCATCGCGGGTCGTACCGGGCTGGTCGCTGACAATCAACCGGTCGCTCTTGAGCAGCCGGTTGCTGAGGGAGGACTTGCCGACGTTCGGCCGGCCGACGAAGCAGATGCTCAGGCGTTCTTTATCGAGCTCGGTTTCCGCGGGCACCGGACCGAGTTTGCCCAAAATGGCATCGCGCAGTTCCGCCTCGCCGTTGCCGTGCTCCGCCGAGAAGTAGAACGGTTTGCCGAAACCCAAGCGGAAGAATTCGGAAACCTCCGCGATTTTTTCCTCCCCGCTGTCGGCCTTGTTCGCGACGAGCAGCACGGTTTTTTTGCTGCGGCGCAGCAGTTGGGCGATGCGTTCGTCCAGTGCGGTGACACCCTCCCGGGCGTCGATGATGAAAAGAATTACCGTAGCCGCCGCGATGGCGAAGCCCACCTGTTCCTCCGAAGCCTTGGTGATCCGCGCCGGGGTGTCACTGCCCGTCAGGCCGAGGCCGCCGGTGTCGAGCAGGGTATAACTGCCGTCCCGGACCTCGGCGTTGACCACGTCGCGCGTCACGCCCGGCATGTCATGCACGATGGAAATGCGTTTGCGCACCAGCCGGTTAAACAGGCGGCTTTTGCCCACATTGGGGCGGCCGACAATGGCGACGGTGCGCGGTGCGGGAGTCATTTGCGGCAGACCTTCGGGGCGGAGGGGTCGACTGGCAAGCGATACTTGACGCTTAAGCCGGATCCGGATCAAATTTTGTCCGGGATAGTATGGCGGGCCTTCATGGAATGAATATTTTAATAGTGGATGATCAGGCCATCTATCGTGATCTGCTGACCGCGATTCTGGAAGATTGGCCGGAACATCAGGTTAGCTCAGTGGCAACCGGTGAGGCCGCTCTGGCTTTGCTCCAGACAGCCGAGCCCCGGTTTGATCTCATCTTCCTCGATGTCAGCTTACCCGGGCTCAGCGGCCTTGCGGTGCTCACCCAAATCCGGGCGGCCCCCCTCCACCGGTCGTTGCCGGTCATCATGTGCACTTCCGCTTCCGCCCAGTCGACCATGACCCGGGCGATCGACCTGGGCGCGACCAATTACCTGATCAAACCCTGCACCCCGGAAGACCTGGCAAGAATTCTGCGGCAGGTCGGAGCTCTTCCCGACATCCCGGCGAAGTAAGGATTCCCGGAGCAAGTTTGCCGCCGCCGGAGGGCTTCCGTCATTTCAAACCTGCGGGTGGGGTGGCCCGCGCTCCCGCCTGCTGCTCGCTGGAGCCACGGCGACCTCGCCGTGGGCATGCCTCCTGCCGGCCAACCAAGCTGGAGCCGTTCGACCGGCTCACGGTCCACGACAAGCTCCGGGGTTATCGGACCCACTGCGAATAAACTGCCGTTAGCCCGAATATTCACACTCAGAGGTGTGAAATGTTCGCCCTGTCGGGCCGACTTTGTCGGGGCTTACCGCGACAAAGTCGCTCTGCCCGGAGGGCAGACGGATAATTATATAAAAAAGATCGTCATGAGTGTGAAATATCCGGGTTAGATCCGGGATCAGCCCGGTACTCGTAGTTGCTTCGTGGCGGGAAATCATTCAAGTGCTGCCTTTCCATGTTCGAAAGTCTCACCGAAAAACTGACCGGCGCGCTGCGCAACCTGCGCGGGGTCGGCCAACTGTCCGAAGCCAATATGGCGGACGCCCTCAAGGAAGTCCGCGCCGCCCTCCTGGCCGCCGATGTCCATTTCAAGGTCACCCGCGAGTTTATCGACCGCGTGCAGCAGCAATGCACCGGCCAGGAAGTGCTCAAGTTGGTCACCCCCGGCCAGCAAATCGTCAAGATCATCAACGATGAGCTCGTAAAGCTTCTTGGCGCAGGCACCACCGAACTGGCGGCCAAACGTCCGCTCAAGGTGCTGCTCGTCGGGCTCCACGGCTCAGGCAAGACTACCTCCACCGCCAAGCTCGGCAAGCTGCTCAAGAAGAAAGGCGCCCGGCCTTTCGTGATCGCCTGCGACGTCCACCGTCCTGCCGCCATCGACCAGCTCGAGATCCTCGCCCAGCAGGAAGCACTCGGCTTTTACGGCGACCGGGTCAACAAGGACGTGACCCTGATCGCCGCCCAAGGGCTCGCCGCCGCGCAGCAACAAAACGCGGATGTCATGCTCTTCGATACCGCCGGCCGGCTCCAGATCGACCAGGAGTTGATCGAGGAAGTGAAACGGCTCAGCGCCAAGGTGCAGCCGGATGAAATTCTGCTCGTGGCCGACGGCGCCCTCGGCCAGGAGGCCGTCAACGTCGCCAGGTCCTTCCATGACGCGCTCGGCCTCACCGGCCTGATCCTCACCAAACTCGACGGCGACGCCCGTGGCGGCGCGGCCCTGTCCATCAAGTCGGTCACCGGCGTGCCGATCAAATTCATTGGGGTCGGCGAGAAGACCGCCGACTTCGAGATCTTTTACCCCGAGCGTCTCGCCTCGCGCATTCTCGGCATGGGCGATGTCGTGTCGCTCGTCGAGAAAGCCCAGGAAAACATCGACCAGCAGGAAGCCGAGCGCATGGCGGAGAAGATGCGCAAGGCGGACTTCAACCTTGAGGACTTTCTGGCGCAGATGCAGCAGGTGAAGAAAATGGGTTCGATGCAGTCCATCATGGGCATGATGCCCGGCCTGAGCGGCCTGCAACTCCCCGACGATTCAGAAAAACAAATGAAACGCACCGAGGCCATCATCCAGTCGATGACGATTCAGGAGCGGCGCAAACCCGGCATCTTGAACGGCAACCGCCGCATCCGTATCGCCAAGGGCGCGGGCGTCAAGGTCCTCGAGGTCAACCAGCTCATCAAGCAGTTCGAGCAGATGCAGAAGATGATGAAAATGATGAAGGGCGGGAATCAGAAGAAGATGCTGCGCCAGATGGAGGCGATGCAGGGCCGCGGCGGCCGGCCGGGCTTTTAAAGTCTCTGCCTTTGGCGTGACCTACCCGCGGGCTGCGGGATGGTCCGGCTGCGTCGCGTTGTGCAGGGCGCGGACGAATGCCTGGAGCTTGACCGGACTCTTGATGCCGGGGGCCTGCTCCACCCCGCTGTTCACAACGACATACCGGGGGCCGGTCGCGGCGATGGCTTCGGCGATATTTCCGGCCGCGAGCCCGCCGGAAAGAATCCACTGCTTGGCCGGCTGGGACTCGCGGTAGTGCCGGAATTTGGCCCAGTCGCCGGCCACACCTGTACCGCCTATTTTATCCGGATGAAACGTGTCCAACAGGAAAGTGTCCGCCAGCGGGAACAACTCGGGGTAAATTTCCATCGCGGGTGGCAGGCGGGGCGCGAGCCAGAGCCGCGCGACCCCCACCCGCTCCGCCCAGGCGCTGATGACGGTGACCGGGGTCTGCGGATTGAAATGGATCTGGAAAAAATCAAACCCCAGGTCCAGCTGCCGGGCCAGATCAACCAATGTCGGCTCGACGGACACTGCTACTTTTTTGCGCGGGGGCAGTCGGTCCAGCATCGCCTGATATTGGGCGGGCGGCACATTGCGCGGTGAGGTGGGATAAAACACAAAGCCCAGATAGTCGGCCCCCACGGCGTCAGCCGCGTCGGCATCGACCAGTGAGGTGAGGCCGCAAACCTTGAGTCTGACGCCGTTGATCATGAGGAGTTGCCCACGGAACACACGGAACTCAATCGGACTGCTTCCGTGGATTCAGTGTATTCCGTGGGCTAAAATGAATTGATCGAATTGATCACATGTTTGACCTGATCGTCGGTCAGTTCGGGGAACAGCGGCAGGCTCATGCACCGGGCGCTGGTATGCTCGGCCACCGGCAGGCTGCCCGGCTGGTAGCCGAGCGCGGCATAGCAGGGCTGCAGGTGCATCGGCCCGGGATAAATAATCTCGGTCCCGACGCCGCATTGGTCGAGATGCACGCGCAGCGCATCCCGGCGCGGATGCAACAAGGTAAATTGATGCCAGACGGACTCACCGTAGAGCGGCACCATGGGCAGTTGGACCTCAGGTCGCTTGATGCCGGCCAGATACAGCGCGGCAATGGCCCGCCGCCGGGCCGTCCAGGGGCCCAGTTGTTTCAACTTGATGCCGAGCACGGCGCCCTGAAATCCATCCATGCGGAAATTGAAACCCACCTCGGTGTGCGAATAACGCTTGGGCGAGCCGTGCACCCGCAGGAGCTGCGCTTGGGCCATCACCGCCGGATGTTTGGAGACGAACGCCCCACCCTCGCCGCAGGCGCCGAGGTTTTTTGTCGGGTAGAAGCTGAATGTCCCGCAATCGCCGATGCGGCCGACCGGCGCACCCCGGTATTGCGCCCCGACCGCCTGGGCGCAGTCCTCGACCACGAAGAGCTTGTGCTGCCGGGCGATCGCCATGATCTCGTCCATCCGGGCCGGCTGGCCGAAGAGGTGGACCACGACAATGCCCTTGCTTTTCGGCGTGATGGCCTTCGCAATCGCCGCCGGATTGATGCACCAGGTGTCCGCATCGATGTCGACGAACACGGGCTTCGCGCCCACGTAGCTGATGCCCCAGCAACTGGAGGCGAAAGTGAAGGGGGTCGTGATGATCTCGTCCCCTGGCCCGAACCCGCCGCAGAGTGACGCAATGTGCAGCGGCGACGTGCCGCTGTTCATGCCCAGCGTGCGCGCGTGACCGAACAGGCGGCTGAAAGCCTTTTCAAAATTCTCCACGTCCGGGCCCAGACAGAACCGGGTGGCGTCGTAGGTGGCAGCGAGCGCGGCGAGGATTTCCGTCCGGAGAGCCTGATGCTGCGGTTTGAGATCGAGGAAGGGGACTTTCATGGGAAATCTTTAGCCATGGATTACACGGATGGACACGGATAACTCAAGGTAACACCCATCGTGGTCATTCTGAGCAAAGAATCCATCTGGACTCGCGAATGCCTCTGGATCCTTCGCTTCGTTCAGGATGACAAGGAGTGGTAATCCATCCGTGTTATCCGTGGTTAAATTTCTTCAGCAGGGCCGACACCAAGCCGTCCAGGCTGGCCTCGGTCGCCTCGAAATCCACCGGCAGCCCCAGTTGCTTCATCGTGCCGGTCGTGGTCGCCCCGATGCTGCCCGCCAGCGGGCGCTTGGCCTTGGGGCTGAGTTTCAGCGCGGCAGCCTGATCGAAGAAGGACTGCGCGGCGGACGGACTGGCAAACAAGATGGCATCGGCGCCCTGCGTGCGAAATTCCAGTGCCACCGGATCGGCCACGAGGTCCGTCTCCTCGTTTTTGTAGACCACCAACCGGTCCACGATCGTGCGCGCCTCATGCAGCTTGTCCACGAGCACCTCGCGATTGCGATCACCCGTGACCACCAGGACCTTGGCACTATCCATCGCTTCCCGTTCGATCAGGTTCCGGGCCAGCTCCTCGGCGCTGGCTTTCTTCGGCTGCAAGTCCACCCGCAGGCGCAAGTCGCGGACGGCGGCGGCCGTCGCTTCGCCGACGACGGCGATGCGCACCAAACCAAGCGCCCGGATGTCCTCATGCACCCGGATGAACTCTTCGAAAAAGTATTTTACCCCGTTGGCGCTGGTGAAAATCAACCATTCATAGCTGCCGAATTCCGCGAGCACCTCGGCGAGGGTCTCAAGTTTGACGTCCTTCTTCACCGTGATGAGCGGCAGTTCCAGCACCTGGGCGCCGAGCGCTTCCAGCTTCCGCCGCCATTCCGCGGCCGCCTCGCGCGGCCGGGTGATGACGATGCGGCGGCCGGCCAGGGATTTGTCTGTGGGGTCAGGCATGGAAATTCAACGCGGCAAGCAAGCGCCGCGCGGCGATCCCCGGCTGGTCGAAATCAGCGGCCCGCAACGGCAGCGTGCGCGTTCCGGTCTGTTCGTGGAAAAAATAAAGGATGTCGCCCGCCACATGCGCCGCGAAGGCCATCTGGCAACCGCCGCCCACCGCCGCTTGCAACGCGCGTTCGAGCGAGACGCTGCGGGAAGTCGCCGCATCCAGGACGGCCGCGTAACGCAGGGCATCCTCGGTGCGGCACTGAATGGCGATGGCCCCCTGCCCCACGGCGGGAACGCTTTCGTCCAACTGCAGCGGACGAAAAACCACTCCCGGCCACCGGTGAATGCCGAGTCGGTTCAGGCCGGCGGCCGCCAGGATGGTTGCATCCGCCGCACCGCTCGCGATTTTCTTGAGGCGTGTGTCCACATTGCCCCGGATCTCCGTGAAGGTGACGGCAGGAAAGAGTTTCTTCACCTGCAGCTGGCGGCGCGGGCTGCTGGTGGCGATGGTCACGGGAGACGAGACGCCTTCACGCAGCACGAGCACATCCCGCACATCCTCGCGCGGCAGGTAGCCGGCGACCCTCAGGCCGGCCACGATCTCCCCGGGCAGATCCTTGCAGCTGTGGACGGCGACGTGGGCTTCACCCCGGAGGAGCGCCTGCTCAAGTTCGGCGGTGAAAAGCCCCTTGCCGCCCTGCTTGGTCAAGGACCACTCGGCCTGCCGGTCGCCGGTGGTGACAATTTTCAGCAACTCGCACTCGGCCCCCGGGATTTTTTCGCGCAGCCGGGCCGCCACCATCTCGGACTGGACGAGGGCGAGCGGGCTTTTGCGGGTGGCGAGGAGGATTTTCATGAAATGATAGCGGGGCGGGAATGTCCGGCCCACGTTCGCCGAGGCTGCGGTGGGCAATTTTATTTCCGCCCCGGAAATAAAATTGGTGGACGATGAGGGACTCGAACCCCCGACACCCTCGGTGTAAGCGAGGTGCTCTAACCAACTGAGCTAATCGTCCAGAAGGCCGCCAAGAAACGGGAATACCCGCTGGCGGGCAAGGGATAATTGGTCGGGGATGACTGAAGGTCGGGCTTTCATGTCCTCCGAAGCCTTGGCGAAGGAGGCCCGCCCGACCCGTCGGGGATAAACCCCGACCGACATAAAATACTCAGGTCCGCAGGGGAATGCCCGCGCGGATCATGGCCTCGGCGATCTGGATCGAATTAAGGGCGGCGCCCTTCCAGAGGTTGTCCCCGCTGACCCAGAGGGAGAGGCCGTTGTCCAGGGCCGTGTCCACCCGCAGCCGGCCCACGCCGCATTTCACCTGCCGGCTGAAGTCGAGCGGCGTGGGATAAATTTGCCGGGCGGGCTCGTCCACCAACTCCGCTCCGGCAAAACCGGCAATGGCCTGCCGGGCGGCGGCCAGATCCACCGGACGCTCAAATTCCGCACTGATCGCAACCGAGTGCGCCCGCACGACACCCACGCGGACGCAGGTGGCCGAAACCTTGAGGGCCGGCAGACTCATGATCTTCCGACTCTCCTCGCGCATCTTGGTCTCCTCGCCGGTATAGCCGTCGGCCCCGAAGGAATCAACCTGCGGAATGACATTCTGGAAAATCTGGTACGGATAGACCTTCCGGGTCAGGGGCTGACGCGCCGCGTAGGCCTTGGTCTGTGCCTCGAGCTCGTCAATCGCATCGGCCCCGGTACCCGACACGGACTGGTAGGTGGAGAAAAACACCCGCTTCGCCCCGAACAGTTGGTGAAGAGGATAAAGGCCCATGAGCGCGACGGCCGTCGAGCAGTTGGGACTGGCGATAATGCCGTGGTGCGACCGGGTGGCCGCCAGGTTGATCTCGGGCACAACGAGCGGCACGTCGGCGGACATGCGGAAGGCGGAACTCTTATCCAGTACCAGACAGCCGCGTTTGACCGCCTCCGGGGCCAGCGCCTTGGCAATGGCGCCCTCCGCCGCAAACCACGCGAGGTCCAACCCGGCAAAGGCCTCGGGCGTCGCCTCCCGCACCGTGAGTTGCTGCCCGCCGAAATCGAAAGTGCGGCCGACCGACCGCGCGGAGGCCAGCAAGCGGAGTTCGTCCAGCGGAAACGCGCGCGCCTGCAGGAGGGCAATCAGCTCTTGACCGACTGCTCCCGTGGCCCCGACGATGCCGACCCGATATGAATTTTTGCTCGCCATGAATGACTCGTTGAAAGGGATGAAAGAAAGGTGTGCCGCCTTGGGAATCAAGCCGACAGCACGGGTTATGACAGTTTCCATTGGGCGCCAACTGCTTGGATCTTATCGCGACCAGGTCTTGGTGAAGTCCTACGTGGTCTCCACCTCCCTGCGTCCGCCCTCCAACGTCAAACACTCCCTCGGTACGCCCCGCGGCCTGCACCACATTGCGGAGAAGATCGGCGCCGGGGCTCCGCCCGGCAGCGTGTTCAAGGGCCGAGTGAATCTCGGTCAGCACTGCAACGAACTGAGTGATGAGGAAAATGCGAAGAATCTGATCACGACGCGCATCCTCTGGCTGCGCGGGCTTGAGCCCGGCGTAAATGCCGGCGGCGATGTCGACACCTACGACCGCTACATCTACATTCACGGCACCAATCATGAGGACCGATTGGGCATGCCCTACAGCGCCGGGTGCGTGGAGATGAACAATCTTGATATCATCGAGCTGTTTGAAGAAATCCGCACGGGTGACCAGGTTTGGATCGAGGATTAAGTAAACAATCCGCTTTGGCGGTCAGCCCTGTTTCTTCCCGTCACGGGCAAAACGCGTTTTGCGGCCGAGGCCGCATGATTCCGCCTCAGGGCCCGGTCGCCAACACGACCCGCGCGCCACCCGGGCTGTGGATCACCTGCACCTGATCCCCGGCCAGATAGTCGGGCGGGGATTCCTGGACGATGACAACCACGTTGCCGTTCTTCATCTCGACGGTGATCTCCTGCGCCTTCTTTCTCGTCAGGTATTCCTCGGCGCCTTCACCGACGACCGCACCTACCACCGACGCTCCCGCCACGCCCAGTGCCTTACCCGGGGTGTTCGCCCCGCCTTTGGGCAGCGCCGCGGCTCCGCCGATCACGGCGCCGGCGTACTGACCGAGATGGGTCCGGCTTCCCTCAATGATTACCTCGCGCACCTTAAGCACCGTGCCGAGATCGGTGGACTGCATCTGGTTGGCCTGTCTGGCCGGCACGACCGACTTGCTGGCCGGAAAAGTGCAACCGCCGGCGGCCATCACGGCGGCGAGCAGGAAAGTGCTACAGGCGGGGGTTGATTTCATGACACCTTCAGACGCAAATTTCCGTAGTTTGTTTCAAGGGAAGGCCTGGTGCCGGCTAAAATGATTCCGGCGGGGACAGTTGGATTTCGGTGGAGCATTGGCGTGGTTCGTTCCGTGGCGTGGGCTGCGAACGTCTACTGATTTTTACCAAACAACAGCCGGAGTGAGTTGATGCACACGATCAGGGTGCTGCCTTCGTGGGCGGCGACGCCGATCGCGAGAGGCACCGCGCCCCAGGCGGTGG
>JANMVS010000265.1:0-7293 GCA_031392885.1 Verrucomicrobiota bacterium | reverse complement strand
GTCCGTGCCGCTGGTGACGGGCAACGACGGCAACTACGGCGGCGTCGCCGAGGCGCAGCGCGTGCGCGGCGGCAAGAAGGCCAGCGTGCTCATGCTCGCACCGGGCTCCGGCCTGGGCGTGGCCTACGTCGATGCCAACGGCCTGCCCCTCGACGGCGATACGCTCTCCGGTATGGAAGGCGGCCACATCCCCGCGCCCCTGCACTTGCTCGGTAACATCCGGCCCTTCCGCTGCGGTTGCGGGCGCGACTGGGGTTGCATCGAAGCCTACACCACCCTTTCCGGCCTGCCCCAATTACTGGAGGAAATGCTCAAGAAATACCCTGATCACCCGCTGGCAACCGCGACCACGCCGATGAAGGACAAGGTCTTCGCCCTGCGCACGCTGGCGCAGAAAGACGACCCGCTGGCGGTGGAAATTTTTAATTTCCAAGCGCGCGCCCTGGGCCTGCATGTCGCCTCGCTGCTCATGGCGGTGGATACCGAATATGTCGTTATCGGCGGCGGCCTCATCGATCCGCACGCCACCACCCCGGAATTTCGCGAGCGCTATCTGCGCATCATCCGCGAGTCGGCCGAACCCTATCTGTGGGCGCCCCAGCGCAAGCTGCTCAAGATCATGCCGGCCTCGCTCGGGGAATTGTCCCAGGCCATCGGCGCCGCCTTGGTCGCTCTCTACACTTCGACCCGCCGGAATTGACCGGTTAGTTTTGCTGCCGCTCGGGCGTGGAATTGTCGCTGTCCCGCGCCGCACGCGCGGCCCGTTCGCTCCCCGGAGAACGAGCGGGAGACGGCGGGGGCGAGGACGAGGCGCCACCTGCATGTTCCCGGGGGGCAGGCGGGGAATAGGAATGGCGACCTTCCCCTTCAGGGTCATGCGTGCGGGCGACCCGCTCTGGATGGCCAGGAACCGGGGCCCGATCTCCCCTCGGGGTGAAATCTGTGGGGGGCACACTCGGCGCGGGATGGCGGGGGTGATCAGCGCGGTCGCCGTCGTGGGCAACGCGAGGAACGGTCGGTTTGGGATTGTCCGGTTTGTTCGGTTCGCTCGGTTCGTTCGGTCGGCGATCCGCTACATGCGGTGGGGGCTGACGCGAATGAGCCGGCCGCACCGGCGTCGGGTGGTAATAGTTGCCGGAGCGGTAATCGAAGGGGTCATAATAACCGTAGTCTGAGTATCCATAACCATTGTAACGGTAATCGTACGTCGGGTAGGGTTGCGGCAATGGCCCGGCATACGACGCCAAGAGGGTGTAAGACGTCGGGGTGGGAAAAGTATTAAGCTGCACGATCACGTAGGCCGGCGCCCCTCCGGGCGTCTCCGGCGGAAAATCAACCCGGACAAAATAGGAACCGGGCTTCAACTCACCGGTGCTTTCCAGAAATTTCGTGACCAGGGCGCGGAGCTGGGCAGTCTCCGGCGGCGTAAGTTCCCGGGCGCCGGAGGTCTCCACCACCTTGAACTCGAAAGTGGCGGGGGTCGGCCGCGCGACCTCGGCGGTTTTTGTCGTGGCACAACCGCCAAACAAAATGGCGGTCCCCAGGACGGCCAACGTCCAACCAATGTGCAGATTGATTTTCATGGGATATTTCTCGCGGGGGAACGAAAGCTACCTGGGGCAATACGTAATTCAACCGTGGCTGGCTCGCAAGTAGGATTCGGCCAAGCCGCCGCGCATAAAAAGCACCCCCCCAGCCCCCTTCCCACGTGACTTTTGTTTTGTATCGCCTGCCCAATTCCGCACCGTTCTGACCCATGCGTATTGATTTCGATGGAACCCTCGCCGCGATATGTGTTCTCCTGGCCATCGCGGCCCCCCTCGCCGCGGCCGATTCGTCCCCTCCGGCCCCGGTCGTCAAGCTCGTCCGGGCCGCCCGGCTCGTCGATCCTGCCGCGGGTAAAATGCTGGCCGGCTACGCGGTCCTGATTGAAAACGACCGCGTCAAGACGGTCGGTCCCGTCGCCGATCTCGTTAAATCCCTGCCCCTCGGCGCCACAATCATCGACCTCGGCGATGCCACAATTCTGCCGGGCCTCATCGACTGCCACACCCATATTACCGGCCAGCCGGAAAATTTTTACGAGGACATCTTCCGGCGGAGCCCGATCGACGAGGCAACCACGTCCCACATCTACGCCAGGCGGACCCTCGACGCCGGCTTCACCACCATCCGCAATGTCGGAGCGGACAACTACGTTGATTTCGCCCTGCGCAACGCCATCAACTCCGGCAAGCTGCCTGGTCCGCGCATCCTCGCCAGCGGCCCGGCGCTGAGCGCCACCGGGGGCCACGGCGACCTCAACGGGATGTCGCCCTATATCCGTTTCGAAGGCAGCATCAACGGCATCGCCAACGGCGTCGAGGAGGTCCGCAAGAAGGTCCGCGAAAACGTCAAATACGGCGCCGACTGCATCAAGATTCTCGCCACCGCCGGGGTGCTCTCGGAGGAAGAAGCCGTCGGCCTGCCGCAATACACCCTCGAGGAAATGAAGGCGGCCGTCGACGAGGCCGCCGTCTGGGGCAAAAAAGTCGCCGCGCACGCCCACGGCAACGAAGGCATCAAACTGGCCATCCGCGCCGGTGTCGCCTCGGTCGAGCATGCCAGTTTCATCGACGATGAAGGCATCAAGCTCGCCCTCGCCCATGGCACCTACCTCGTCTTCGATATCTACAACGACGACTACATCATGGCCGAATACGGCCGGCTGGGATTTCCCCAGAAGATCCTCGACAAGGAAAAACTCGTCGGTCGGACCCAGCGCGAAAATTTCACCAAGGCCCTCAAGGCCGGCTGCAAAATGGCCTTCGGCACAGATTCGGGGGTCTACCCGCACGGCTGGAACGGGAAGCAGTTTCATACGATGGTCGTGTGGGGAATGACGCCCCTGCAGGCCATCCAGGCCGCCACCATCACCGCCGCCGATCTGCTCGGCTGGAACACCAAGGCCGGCCAACTCGCCCCCGGTTTCTACGCCGATCTCATCGCCGTCAGGGGCGACCCGCTCGCCAATGAAACCGTGCTGGAACACGTCGACTTCGTCATGAAGGGCGGCGAGATCTACAAGAACAAGCTCACGGCGGATGCGGTGAAGCTGTTCGAGTAATACCGGCGTCCGCCCGGTCTTTGGCGCTGGTGCAGCCGCGCCGGCTTGCCTCGCCGTAGGATCAGCTTAGGCGGGTGGGTCCGGACCGCGAAGGCGGCGCTCCACCGCAATCTCACACCCCGTGCTCGAATCCCAACAGCAGCACCCCGAGCACCGTGAAGATGGTGCCCAGCAACGCCGCCTCATAGCGCTCGAACTTCTGCAGCTGGAACCGCTCGAGCCCGACCAAAGTCAGCCAGGTGAACACCAGCATGCCGGCCAGGGTGCCCACCGCGAGAATCAGGCTGAGCACAAAAAATCCGCGCCAGCCGAACTGCACGCCCGACAGGTAGACCGGCAAAAAACCTTCGCAGGGTGACAGCGTCAGCATCATGAAGAGCCCGCTGATCGCCGCCCAGTCGCCGGCTTGATCCGAGACGAGGGTGCTGTCCTTCAACTCATCCTCCCAGTGGCTATGGTCCCGTTCATGACCACACTGGGCACTTTCCAGGTGATGACCACCGGCCGGATGGTGATGCATCACGCCGCGCCCGCTCCACTGCCGCCAAAAATAGAAGGCCCCGATGGCGAGGAGAACGCCACCCGCGAGCCAGGGGAAAAGCCGCCCCACCCGCTCGTCGAGCTTGAAGCCGAACCACGCAATCACGAGGCCGAGGAGGCTGGTCAGGGCCACGTGCCCCAGTCCGGCAAAGGTCGAGACCATCAGCGTCTTGCCCCGGCTCCAACCACGCGCCCGCGACACCAGCACGAACGGCAGCCAGTGCGTCGGGATCGCCGCATGGAAAAACGCCACCGTGAAGCCGGTGGCGGCAATGGTCGTGAGGACGGCGAAATTCATGCGGCGGAAGGAACAGAAAAAGCAGAGCGGCGGGCCCTGTCGACCCCGAACCATAGCAGAGTCGTCAAGCGGCACCTGATAATCGTTCTCGTTCTCTGCATCGTTCTCGTTCTGTCTTTTCCTGTTCTCGACTCCGGAGAACGAGAACGATTAAAAGAAAGAGAACGATTTGACCATGCCACCCGACCTCAACGCCGTCCGCACCTACCTGCTCCAATTGCAGGACAACCTCTGTGCCGCGCTGGAACGCGAGGACGGAGGCGGCCGTTTCCAGGAAGATGCCTGGACGCGACCCGCGGGCGGGGGCGGGCGTTCCCGGGTGTTGAGCGATGGCGCCGTCTTCGAGCAAGCCGGCGTCGGTTTCTCCCATGTCACCGGCGCCACCCTGCCCGCCTCGGCCACCGCCGCTCGGCCCGAACTGGCGGGCAAGCCGTACGAAGCCCTCGGCGTGTCCCTCGTCGTCCATCCCCGCAATCCCTACGTGCCGACCGTGCATCTGAACGTACGGTTTTTTCTCGCCGGGCAGAAGGCGGAGACCAGCCCGGTAATCGAAAAACGAGAATCGAAAATCGAGAATCCCCTCTGGTGGTTCGGCGGCGGTTTCGACCTGACCCCCTGTTACGGCTTCGCGGCGGACTGCGTCCACTGGCATCGCACCGCCCGCGCCGCTTGCGCGCCGTTCGGCGAAACGCTGTATCCAAAGTTCAAGCAAGCGTGCGACGACTACTTTTACCTCAAGCACCGCGGCGAGCCGCGCGGCATTGGCGGTTTATTCATTGACGACTTCAACGCGCCGGGCTTCGAGCGCAGTTTTGCCCTGATGCGCAGTGTCGGCGACGCCTTCCTGCCCGCTTACCTGCCCATCGTCCAGCAACGCCGGGCCACGCCCTTCGGTCAACGCGAGCGCGACTTCCAGCTCTACCGTCGCGGCCGTTACGTGGAGTTCAACCTGGTCTGGGATCGCGGCACGCACTTCGGCTTGCAAAGCGGAGGCCGCACTGAATCCATTCTCATGTCGCTGCCGCCCCTCGCCGCCTGGCGGTACGACTGGTCGCCGGCGCCGGGCACGTCCGAGGCCCGGCTCTATGACATCTTTCTCAAGCCCCGCGACTGGGCGGCGCTCAGCGACACTCAACTCTCAACTCTCAACTCTCAACTTTGACCGTGACTTCCCGCGAACGATTCCTTGCCGCCGCCGCCTGCCTGCCACTCGACCGTCCGCCCGTCTGGATCATGCGCCAGGCCGGCCGCTACTTGCCCGAGTATCGGGCGCTGAAGGCCAAGTCCTCCTTCCTCGAGATGGTGAAAACGCCGGAACTCGCCGCCGAGGTCACACTGCAGCCGCTCCGCCGCTTCGCCCTGGATGCGGCCATCATCTTCTCCGACATTCTGGTCATCCCCGAGGCCATGGGCCAGGGTTACAAGTTTCGCGACGAAGGCGGCATCGCGATGGATTTCCGCCTGGAGGACAAGAGCCAGCTGGATCGGCTCGACGCCACGGGCGTGGCGCAGCGCCTCGCCTACGTCGGACAGGCCCTCGAACGCGTCAAGGCCGGGCTCAAGGGCGAGAAAGCCCTGCTCGGCTTCGGCGGTTCGCCGTGGACGCTCGCGACCTATATGCTGGAAGGCGGCAGCGCCGATGACTTTGAGCGCAGCAAGAGCATCTTCTACTCCGACCGCGGCTTCTTCAACTCGCTGATGGAAAAACTGACCGCCGCGCTCATCGACTACTTCCGGATGCAGATTCGCGCGGGGGTCGACGCGATCCAGATTTTCGACTCGTGGGGCGGCATCGTCGCGGGCCAGGACTACGAGGCGGCCTCGCTGCGCTGGATCCGCGAAATCATTTCCGCCTTGCCGAATGATTTTCCCGTCATCCTCTACGCCAAGGGCACCCCCGCCCAGCTGACCGACCAGGCCTTCAGCGGGGCCAGCGTACTCGGCGTGGATTGGACGATCGATCTCGGGGTGGCCCGCAAGCTGGTGCCGGGTAATGTGGCCCTGCAGGGCAACCTCGACCCGGTTCTGCTTAACACCACGCCTGATATCGTCCGGCGCGAAACCTCCCGGCTGCTGGAAACCATGCGTGGCACCAAAGGCCACATCTTCAACCTGGGCCATGGCATTATGCCCCAGGCGAAGATCGAGTGCATGGAAGCTCTCGTCACCACCGTGACCGGCTGGAAATAATCGGGCGCGTTATCGGACAAAATATGCGCAGTCGATTCGCCTCGACCGCGCTATGATGGCCCCGTGATGAAAACCACCTCTCCCACCATCGCCATCCTCGGGGCCGGCCTCACCGGTCTGACCGCCGCCTATCGACTGTCGGAGCGCGGGTTTGCCGTCAAAGTGTTCGAGCGCGAACTTTCCGCCGGCGGCGCGATCCGGACGATCCGGGAGCAGGGGTATGTCATTGAGGGCGGGCCCAACTCCCTGCAACTGGGCACCCCGGAAGCCCGACAACTGATCAGGGATATCGGTCTGGAGCCCGCCCTGCTGACCGCCAACGCGGCCGCGAAAAAACGCTTTATCGTGCGCGGCGGCAAGTTCCTGCCCGTGCCGATGTCGCCGGGCTCATTTATCCGCACCCCGCTTTTCTCCTTTCGCACCAAATGCGCCATCTTTGCGGAAATGCTGACC
The DNA here is from genome assembly GCA_031392885.1 of Verrucomicrobiota bacterium. Lineage (GTDB taxonomy): Bacteria > Verrucomicrobiota > Verrucomicrobiia > Opitutales > Opitutaceae > Lacunisphaera. The sequence continues at coordinate 706 of JANMVS010000265.1, read as the reverse complement.
CGGCCCCGCGTCCGCACCTCCGATCTCAGTCTGGCGGAGCTGGTGCGTTCGCATTTCACGCAGGAACTGGTCGACTACGCCCTGAACCCGCTGATCGCCGGCATCTACGCCGGTGACCCCGAAAAGCTTTCCGTGCGCCATGCCTTCCCCGCCCTGTGGGACGCCGAACGTTCGCATGGCTCGCTGCTCCGCGGTCTGCTGGCCGCCGCCCGGGCCAAAAAAGCCCGTGGGGAGCCCGGCGTGGCACCCATCGTCTCCTTTCCGGGCGGACTCCAGACCCTCCCCGATACTCTCGTGGAAAGGTTGCCCGCCGGCTGCGTCCAATTTGGCGCGACCCTTGAAACCATCATCCCCGGCCGGCCCCACCGGCTGATCTGGAAGCAGGCCGGTCAGACTCACACGGCTGAATTCGACCAAGTCCTGCTGGCGCTGCCAGCGAGCGCGCTGGCGCAACTTTCCTTCGGCGCGCTGGGCGAGCGGCCCCTAGCCCTGCTGGATGGGATTCTGCAACCGCCCGTTTCCTCGCTCTTCCTCGGTTACCGGCGCGAGCAGGTAGCACACCCGTTGGATGGATTCGGCGGATTGGTACCGGCGATCGAGCACCGCTCGGTGCTGGGGATTTTGTTTTCCACCACCCTTTTCCCGGATCGTGCGCCCGCCGGGCATGTCGGTCTGACCGTGTTTGCCGGCGGACTGCGCCAGCCGG
>JANMVS010000255.1:0-2629 GCA_031392885.1 Verrucomicrobiota bacterium | reverse complement strand
CCGCCCGGCGGGGCCTTGGTCTGGAGCCGGGCGGCGATATTGACCCCATCGCCGGCGAGCCCGCCCGATTCTTGGCGAAAGACGTCACCGAGATGGACCCCCACGCGGTGCTCCAGCGCCTGCTCCGGCGGCAAGTCGGCGCGGCGCCGGCCAAACCGCAATTGGATTTGCAGCCCACAGGTCACCGCCTGCACCGCGCTGGGAAAGCACAACAGCAGGCCGTCGCCCATCGCGTTGAGCACTTCCCCGCCGTGCTGCGCGCATTGCTCGGATATTACGGCAAAATCCGCCTTCACGTGCGCCATCGTGCCCGTCTCGTCGCGCTGCATCCGCGCCGAGTAGCCCACGACGTCGGTGAACATGACGGCCGCCAGTCGCCGCTCCCCGAAGGTTGGAAACGCTGGCGTCGACGGGGGGCCGGTCATGACAAGGAAAGTGGATGCTTGGTGCGCCCGGCGTTCCGTGCCGCGCAAGTGATGCAGATTCGCATGGATTCATGTAGGATAAATATCGGGAGGCTAGCCAGCAAAACCTGTGATATGAAGCTCGCATCGAAAACCGTTGCTGACCCGTTCGCCGACCTCCGCGCTTACTGGCTCGCCCTCGCGCCAGAGGACACCAACAAGGTCATGTCGAGTTAGGGAAGATACCGACAAGGTCATGACTAGATTCGAGACTCGGTGCCGAGCTCCAACGGCCCGCTCAGCTGGGATGTCTCAATTCAAGACATGACCCTGTCGGCCTCCCGCGTGGTCGCGGGCCCGTGGCTTGACAGCCTGCCCGTCTGCACGCAATTTGCACGCATGACCCGCAAGACGATCTCACTCGACGCCGATGTTTACCGCCAGCTCTGCCGCAAGAAGACGCCGACGGAAAGCCTTTCGGCCGCTTTGCGGCGGTTGTTGACCGATGAGAAAGACCCGGCGGACTACTTGGATGAGATGATGGCAGAGCCGCCGGTGGTGGATACTGACCTGCTCCGCCGCCGCCAGTTGAATCCGCCGCGCACGCCCCGGCGCCGTCGTGCTGCTTGACACGGCCTTTTTCATCGATTTGGCCGACGAGGAAAAAGCCCGTCGGGCTGGGCCTTGCTCGGCTTGGTTGCGCGCCCACCGCCAGCACACCAAACGGGTGAGTGTCATCACGCTCGGAGAGTATGCCGTGGGCTCCAGCGCGAGGGAGACTCTCAGATTTTTCCGTGGCTACCAGCCGGTCACGCTCGGCGCAGCCACCACCATTTCAGCCGGCCGTCTGCAAGCCTCGATGGATTTCGAGATGGGAGAAAACGATCTGTGGATCGCGGCCACGGCGTTGCGTTTCGGCTGGCCCTTGGTGACGCGGGACAAGGCGTTTGCCCGTGTGCCCGGCCTCAAGGTAATCGGCTACTGATAGGATGCTCTCAGCCGCGCGCTTTCCCGCGTCGGCGGAGGAATGCCCGTTCCACGCCGTAGTAGGACGCGGCGGCGAGCGCGACGCTGACGAGCACGCGCAGCACTTCGGCAACCCAATGGCCCAGCCCGAATCGGGCCAGGCGATCCGGCGTCAGGAGTTTTCCCACGGGCACGTGCCAGAGATAGAGCGAATACGAGATCTGGCCGAACCAGACGAGCATCGGGGTTTGCAGGGGTCCCGCCAGCAGCGAATGGGGGCTCAGCAGGGTCGTCAGGATCAGGAGCGCGGTTGCGCCACCGATGAGGCCAATCCCTCCGAGCAGGGCCACGGGGGATAGATTCGGCGTGCGGTAGATCAACCAGCCTACGGCCACGGCAAGAAAAACCTCGAGGGCGCGGACGGCCCAGCGGGGTCGTCCCGCCCACCCTCCGGCCACGGGGTTGAGCAAATGCTCCAACCGGAACAGAGCGGCGGCCGCGCCGAGGAAAATCGCATCGAGGCGGGTGTCCGTGCCCCCGTACGCCCGATTCAAATTGTCGCTGCCCACCCAGACCGCTGCGCGCCAGGCAGCGGAGACCACGGCCACGCCGAGGGCCAGCGTGAGCAGAGGCCCGAGGCGGGCGCCCCAGCGGCGCGTGACCAGGCAGAGGGTCACGGCCCACAGGACATAGAAATGCATCTCCACCGCCAGCGACCAAGTGTGCCCCAGGCCCCCCATCCAAGCCCGACTATCGGTGATGATGACCCAGTTGGAAAAATAGAGCAGCGCGGAGGCGACGACCAAGCCGACCCGGGGAAGTTCGACTTCGGCGCGCAGCACCGAAGAAAGGGCGGACGCGGCCACCAACAGGATGAGCGCGGGGTAGAGGCGGAGGAAGCGGCGGCGAAAGAAGCGGGAGAGAGAAATCCCGCCGTGCCCGAGATAGTCCTCCAGCAAGAGCGTGCTGATCAGAAAGCCGCTCAGGGCAAAAAACATATCGACACCAAAGAAGCCGCCCTGAAGCCACCGAATGCCCAGATTGTGTCCGAGCACGGCGAGCACGGCGAGGCCCCGGATGCCGTCCAAGGATTTCGCATACCCCAGGCGGGCATGCGCGGGCAGCAACGAAGGGGTCGATGATGCAACCGGATGGATGGCATTGGCGGAAGAAGAGTTCGCGGGCAATTTGTCCACTGGGCGGCGGGAGTGATCGACAGAATGCCTGAGGCCCGCCGGTAACTCACGCTCATTTTGGGA
>JANMVS010000241.1:0-4288 GCA_031392885.1 Verrucomicrobiota bacterium | reverse complement strand
TTGCGGTTGTGCGCCTCGAGGTCGTTCTCGTCGAGTTGGATGGAGCAGATGAGATTGTGGCGGTGTGCCCGGTCACCATGGACGGCCCAAGCGGGCAGGCCGGGCTGGCGCAGTTGGGCGGGCAGCTGGACGACGCCGGTCATCTGGCCCAGATAGCCGTCGCCAAGGATGACGACCGGATTGCGATAGAGGAAGCTCAGCTCGAAGGCCCGCATCGTCAGGTCGAGCATTTCCTGCGGCGTGCCGGGCGCGAGGACGATGGCATGGGTGTTGCCGTGGCCGAGGCCGCGGCAGGCGAGTTTGATGTCGGCCTGTTCGGGGCCGAGATTTCCGAGGCCAGGACCGCCGCGCATGATGTTGACGAATACGCCCGGCACCTCCGAGCCGATCATGTAGCTGATGCCCTCGAGCATCAGGCTGAAGCCCGGGCCGCTGGTGAAGGTGAGGCACGGCACACCGGCACCGCCCGCGCCGTACATCATGTTGACGGCGGCGGTCTCACTGACGGCCTGGACGAAATGACCGCCGACCTTGGGCAGAATCTTCGCCATTAATTCCGAACCCTCCGTGCTCGGGGTGATCGGATACCCGAAGACATGCCGGCAACCGGCGAGCAAGGCGCCGATTGCCGAGGCATAGGTGCCTTTCAGCACCATCGGTTCGCACGCGGGCAACGGCACAAATTTGTCCGGCCGGTCGCCCTCGGAATAGTTAGCCACGATTTTCGGTCCGAAAAGGGCGGCGGGATCCTCCAGGGCAAAGTCGAGGCTGCTCACCGGACGATCCGTTTCGGGCCTCAGACCGAAGGGCTCGGGGCAGGCCGCCATGCAGAGCGAGCAGCCGTTGCAATTTTCGAGATGTAGTACGACAGGCACGAGCCCGGTCTCGGGATTGATGACCGTGCCGGCAGTGATGCATTCCCGCGGGCAGGCCTCGATGCAACGGAGGCAGCCCTTGCAATATTCGGGTTCGAGAATGGTTTTGGGGCGGGAGGACATGGGTGGGACGCAAGGTTGGTTTTCCCCCATGATACGGCCCCGCCGGCGATTGCACTGTGCATGCCTTGGCGGACACTGCGCGAAAGTTGGATTTCTCATTTACGCCGAACGGCGTAGGCTCTCCTCCAATCAGTGGTCACCACGAAATCCACGAAAAGAATCTAATCCGAGTGGGCCGGCTCAACCATCCGAGCGGTTGGAGCGGTATCAAGTCTGGAGGTAGGGCGAGTCCTCCGGACGAGCCGTGGGCGTGCGGCTCATCGGGGACGATCCGCCCTACCGCTTTTCAGTTGGTCTCCGCAAACAAAAGCTGGCCCGATTCGCGCCGCCACTGCTAGCGTGCCGGCGCATGCTGACCTCCGCCGGCCCGACCGGAAGCCCTCCCGCTATCCAACCGACCCGGGCGCGTTATTGGGTCATCGTTTTCGCGGTCACGCTGGCCGTCATCCAGTACATCGATCGCGTGTGCATTGCGAAGGCCGCGCCACTGGTCACGCACGACCTCGGGCTGTCGAAGGCCCAGATGGGCTGGGTTTTCAGCGCCTTCACCCTGGCGTATGCGCTGTTTGAAATTCCGACGGGCTACTGGGGCGACCGCACCGGCCCGCGACTCATTTTGCTCCGAGTGGTGCTGTGGTGGTCGTTTTTCACCGCGGCCACGGGCTGGGCCTTCAACTGGGTTTCACTCGTGGTGGTGCGTTTTCTCTTCGGGGCAGGGGAGGCGGGCTGTTTCCCCAACCTGACCAAGGCCTTTGCGCACTGGCTGCCGGTCAGTGAGCGGTTGCGGACCCAGGCCATCATGTGGATGAGCGCGCGCTGGGGTGGGGCGATCACGCCGACCCTCGTGTTTTTGGTACTGAGCGTGGTGAACTGGCGCGTGGCTTTTTTGCTCTTCGGCCTGCTCGGGGTCATCTGGGCGGTGGTTTTCGCCCGCTGGTTCCGGGACAATCCCCGCGAGCATCCCTCGGTCAACGCTGCGGAGGCGGACCTGCTGCCCGCGGCGGCGGAGCCGAGCGCGCATTTTGCCGTGCCGTGGGGCCAACTGCTCCGCTCGCGCTCGGTCTGGCTGCTGTGCGGCCAGTATTTTGCGGGCAGTTACGCCTGGTATTTTTTTGTGACCTGGTTTCCGACCTACCTGCTCGAGGTGCACCACTTCGACATGACGTTGCAGAGCGCACTCCTGGCGGGCCTGCCGCTGTTTCTCGGCGGCTGTGGCATGCTTCTGGTCGGCGCGCTGGGCCCGGCCCTCCATCGTTGGGTCGGCAGTGTCGGGCTGGGCCTGCGCCTGACCGGGGTCGCAGGTTTTTCCGCGGCGGCCCTGTGTCTGGTGGCCGCGACGCTGTTCCGTCAGCCACTGTTCGCGGTGGCGGCCATTGCCTGCGCCAGCCTGTGCAACGATGTCACGGTGCCCGGCGCCTGGGCCAGTTGCATGAACATGGGCGGCCGCTATGTCGGCACGCTGTCGGGCATGATGAACATGGTGGGAAACATGGGCGGCTTCCTGTCGCCGATCGTGCTGGGTTATGTCGTTGGCGGGACGGGCAACTGGAACATCACGTTCTATGTCTCCGCGGGCATCTATGTCCTCGGGGCGCTTTGCTGGTGGTTCCTCGATCCGGTGACGCCACTGGCTGGGCGCGAGAAGACTTGAGTCCATCGCTTACGGGGCGGCTCGTCCGGAGGACTCGCCCTTGATGCCTGATGTTGGGGGCAGGACGGTCGGCGGCGGGCTGCTTTGGGGTGGAGTTTCCCGCGGATTTTGGCGGAGATCGCAGCATGCCCACACCGTTTGCCGACAAAATTGAGATGCAGCACCGACTCTTCTCGGAACTATCGAGCATGTTCGGGGCGGAGGTTCCCCTTTACGACAAATCTTTGCTGGTGAATCGCGTTTGCAATGAGACGATCTGCGCCTTGCTGGCCGGACTCCACCGGGGCTTCCACCTTACCGCGGAGCAGCTGGAGAAAACCAGCGGGGAGCGGCATGGCGCCATTCGCATCGGCCGGCCGGACGAATACCGCTGGGTGGCCCGTTATTTTGGCGCGTTCGGGATGGAGCCGCACGATTACTACGACATGACGAACCTGGGGCCGAAGAGCCAGCCGATCATCGCCACCGCCTTTCGCTCCCGCTCCAACCCGGAACACCGGGTCTTCTGCTCACTGCTGATGACGGACTATTTCGACCCCGCGACCCGCGCGCGCATCGCGGCGCTGCTGGCGGCGCGCGAGGTGTTCTCCGCCCCGGCCCGGGCGTTGCTCGAGAAAAATGAAAAGCAGGGCGGACTCGCGTGGGATGACGCCAACCGGCTGATAGGGGAAGGCATCACCGGCATCTTCAAATGGACGGGCCGCGCCCGCGACTACGGGCTTTATCAGGATCTTTGCGCCGCCGGCTTCAAGATTGCCGCCGACATCGCGTGCTTCGAGTCGCATCACCTCAACCATCTCACCCCAAACACGCTTTGGCTGGATCTGTACATGGCGGCCATGATGTTCTGTCTGGGCGAGATGGACGAGGTCACTTTTCGCTCGCGCGCGACCCTGTCACTGACCCGGCTGGGCGAGCGGGCCGACCCCGATTATCTCCGGCTGCATTTCAAGCATCTGAGTCACGCGGACATTGCGGCCTTCCGGCCGGCTACGCTGTCCACGGCCGACCGAGCCCGACTGATCGAAGGTCTGGTGCAGCGCCTGCGGGGACCGGACCTGGCCCTCAAGAAACTGAAACACGCGGGCCTCAAGGATTACACCGAGGGTCCGCCCGAGGACACGCCGGTGTTGCTGCGGCAGGACGCCTACAAGGCGCTGACGGAGCACGTGAAGTTCACCCAACCCGACGGATCCGTCGTGGATCGGGTGCACACCGCGCGGTTTGGCGAGATCGAGCAACGCTTCTACGCCACCACGCCGATCGGCCGCGACGTGTATGATCGCTGCCTGACTGCGGCGGACGAGGCCAAGGAGAAGCACCCGCGGCTGAAAAAAACTGATTTCGCAGCCTACGAACGGATGTACGCCGAACCGTTTGCCGTCTTCCCCAAAACACTGGCGGTCTTGCTGGAGCAGAACCTTGTCTACGGTTGCTACACCCCAACGGCCGCGGGTCTCGCCGCCGCCCAGGCCGGGCCCCTTAAGACCACCGATCTTCCGGAACTCGTCCGGAATGGATTCGTCGTCGCCGAGGGTTTGCGCTACGAAGATTTCCTGCCCGTGAGCGCTGCGGGCATTTTTGCCTCCAATCTCAGCCAGTACGGGACGCAGTCCACGGCGGCGGTGAAACCGGTATA
>JANMVS010000226.1:0-3683 GCA_031392885.1 Verrucomicrobiota bacterium | reverse complement strand
GAGGCCGGGACTGAGCCCGCCGGGCTTGAAGCTTTTCTCGCCCGCCGGCGCGAACTCACAGCGGTGACCCTGCAGTCACTCTCCGCCCACTGGCGCCCGCTGCCGCAAAAGATCGTTCCGATTGTTCCGACCAAACCCACGGCGAAGGCCCCGGCCGGCATGGTCACCATTCCCGCCGGCGAATTTGACTTCAAGGTCATGGGCCTTGAAGTCGAGGGCTTCACTTGGGGTGGACTTGACTTCCAATATCCCGGGGAAAGCACGCCGCGCCGCGGGCATCAGCAGCGGATGAAACTGCCGGGGTTTCATCTCGACCGTCACCCCGTTACCAACGCGGAATTCAAACGCTTCATCGCCGCCACCAATTATCATCCGCCGGACAATCATCATTTCCTCCACGACTGGAGCAACGGCGCGCCGCAACCGGGCTGGGAGAATAAACCCGTTACCTGGGTTTCGCTTGAGGACGCCCGGGCCTACGCCACTTGGGCCGGCAAGCGCCTGCCCCACGAGTGGGAGTGGCAATACGCCGCCCAGGGCACCGACGGCCGCCTTTATCCGTGGGGCAACGATTGGAACCCCGCCCATATGCCGAAACCGAACCGCGGCCGCACGCTGCTGCCGCCCGACGACGTTGACGCCCACCCGGGTGGCGCCAGCCCCTTTGGCGTCATGGATCTCGTCGGCAACGTGTGGCAGTGGACCGACGAGTTCGTCGATGAACACACCCGGGCCGCTGCCCTGCGCGGCGGCAGTTCCTACCAGCCGCAGACTTCGCACTGGTATTTTCCGCAGGCCTACCAGCTCGACCAGCACGGCAAATACCTGCTCATGGCGCCGGGCAAGGACCGCAGCGGCATGCTTGGCTTCCGCTGCGTGGTCGATGCGGGCTGAACCAGGACCAGCACCTTTCTTCCCCAAAGAGGAAACTCTATGAAACCATCCAAATATCCGCGGACTTGCTCTTCACTTATGTTGTTGGGAGTCGCCCTTCTCGGGGCTATCGCCGGTTTTGCCCAAGCAAGTCAATCCGCCGGCGCGCCCGACCCGGCCCGGAGCCGGTTGCCCGCGCGCTGGTGGGAGAAAGCCTCGGCCTGCCGCTATTTTGTGCTCAGCCCGAGCCAAAAGGACCGGGAACTGCTTTCGATCCGGGACGTTGAACGCACGACCGCAAAGCTCGAACAGGTGCGGGCGCAGGGATTTTCCGCCATCCATGTTGTCTCCCCCGCCGATGGCGGCGTGAGCTTCGGCGGGCTCGACACGAGGAATCACTATGCCATCCGGGCCGACGCGGGGGACATGGACGATTTTCGTCGGTTGGTGAAACTCGCCCACAGCAAGGGACTGGCCGTGACGATCTCCTACAACCTCGGCTATACCAGTGCGGAAGCCCCGGCCTGGTTGAAGGCCTGTGATGACGTGCGCGAAGGACGGAGCAGTCCGGAAGCGCATTGGTTCGTATGGAGCGACACCGGCGATGCCCCGCCGCCGCCCACGAACAGTTATTTCAATCCACCGGGCCGCGGGTTTTGGGAATACAGCCAACGGGCAAAGAAATATTATTGGACCCGCTGGGGCGGCGCGGACCAGCACGACGCCGATGTCCGTTTTCCCCAATATGACTGGTCGAGCCCGGAGTTTTTGAAGGAAGCCGAGCAGATTGTCCGTTTCTGGATGAACACAGGCCTCGACGGCATCATGATGGATGCGGTCAACTGGAACAGTAACAGCGACTGGCGCAAGAACCGGCAGCAAATCACCGAGGTGATGGCATCCTACGGCAACGTGTGGATCCAGGGGGAAGGCGCGGGTGGCTTTTCCGAGGATCCCGTGCCGTGGATCACGGAGGGCGGCTGGAACAGTGTCGAAGATTACGGCCTCGGCACGTGGTGGGTGGCGGGCAGCCACGCCATCGTGAAGGCTTTTCAAACCGGCGATCCGCGCGCGATCGAGACGGCGCTCCGCAACTCGCACGATCGCGTCGTGCAGGCGGGAGGCAGCCTGTTCGCCTCGGCGCTGGTGTTCCAGGATCCGGTGGTGCCCACCCGGCGGGAGGCCCCCCACCTCGCCTTTGCGTCGCAGATCGGCATCGGTGATCTCATCGGCTACGATTTGCGCGACCTGAAGGCCGAGCCCGACGGAGAAGTGCAGTGGCTGCTTCGCCTGAAACGGGATCATCCGGCCCTGCAGCAAACGGGCAGCCGCCGCCAGGTGCCAACCAACGCCGATGACAAATACTACGCGTTTCTTCGCACCGCCCCGGACGGCGGGGAAAGAGTGCTGGTCGTGCTGAATTTCCAGCGCGGCTTCCAGAAAATCGAGGTCAATCTCAGCGGCGTCGATACTGCCGGACTGGTGGAACTTAAGACGGGCGAGGAGTTGCCATCGGCGGGTACATTGCGCACCGGGCTCTACAGTTATGGCTATCGGTTCTATCTCGTGAAACCGGCGGCCCGATCCGGCAAATGATGCTCCCTCCCCAAGTGACGATCACCTCCCTAGCACAAAGCTCGGCGTCCGCTCCACAACTGCCGGTTCGGCGGTGTTGTATAGTCGACGCGAGCTAAATCCCGGACAACACTCCTCCCATGCGCAGCAAGCTCTTCGTCCCCGGTTCCCGCCCCGAACTGTTCCCCAAGGCGCTAGCCGGCCAGGCCGATGCCTTGTCGTTCGACTTGGAGGACTCTGTGACCGAGGACCGCAAAGCCGAGGCCCGCCGCGCCGTGCGGGCTGCACTGGTGTCCGCGGACTTCGCAGCCTCGACCAAGCTCATGATTGTGCGCGTGAATGCCCGCGGCACCCCGCACTATGAGGCGGATCTCGCCGCAATGGTTTGTCCGCGGCTCGAGCTGATCAATATGCCCAAGGTCGAGTCGGCGGACGACATTCTCGCCGTTGTCGAAGACTTGGAGCGCCTGGAGATGGTCTCCGGTCTCTCCCGCCCCACGGGCATTCTGGCCAATATCGAGTCGCCCCGCGGCTGGCGGTTGGCCGCCGAGATCGCCTGTGCGCACACGCGCGTGGTCGGACTCCAGCTTGGTTTCGCCGACCTCTTCGAACCGCTGGGCATCGATAGGTCCAACCCTGAAGCCGTGCACCAGGTGCAGCTCGCCGTCCGCCTCGCCGCCGGCGAAGCCGGGATCTGGGCGTGTGATTCTGCCTACGGCGCCATCAAGGACGTCGATGGCTACCGGGCCGAGGCCGTCGCGGCCAAGCGTCTCGGTTATCTCGCCAAGTCCTGCATTCACCCCAGCCAGGTGGCGATCGCCAACGAGGTGTTCCGGCCGACCGATGAGGAGATCGCCCACGCCCAACGCGTGGTGGCCACCGCCGTCGCGGCCGCGAAGACTGGCACCGGGGCCTTCATGGTCGATGGCAAGATGATCGATTTGCCCTTTATCAACCGCGCCAAGTCCATTGTCGCGATCGCCCGGCATCTCGTCCCGTCTGCCCGGTAATTTCCATGGCCCTCAAGCAGCGCGACTACACTCCGCAGGCCACTGGTCCCTTGACCGGCATCCGTGTTCTCGACCTGTCCCGGCTCTTCGCGGGCAATGTGCTCACCCAGATCCTCGGTGATTTTGGCGCCGAGGTCATCAAGGTCGAGCCGCCGGAGGGCGACACGCTCCGCGCCTGGCAGACCAGCGGCGTCTCAACGCACTGGAAAATCTACGCGCGCAATA
>JANMVS010000221.1:0-7960 GCA_031392885.1 Verrucomicrobiota bacterium | reverse complement strand
TCATTGGGCGTTCGACGTTTAAAGTTGAGCGCGGAACGTTTGTTCTGCCGCTCACTCCCCCGCCCGGGCGTCGCGGCGGGCCGAGGTCACCCACTTGAGCAGCTCCTTGCTGGCCAACAGCTGCTGCGCCTCGATCGTGAGCCCGCCGAGCAAGGTCATGGCCTCGTCGAGCAGCGCGAGGCGCGAGGCGCGGCCGGTGGCATCGTCCGTCTGCGCCCGGGCGAGTTGGTAAAGCGTGCGGGCGAAATCCTGCCGGAAGCCGGTGTCGGTGGCGCCTTTCGCCTGCTGCTCGCGGTAAAAGCCCTCGGCATCGCGCAGAGCCGCCAGCGCTTCCAGACGCTGGCCCGCGCCGAGCAGGGCCTGGCCGTAGCGCACCCGGCCCACGGCGGTGGCCGTCGCAACATCCAGGGCGTCCATGCGCCGGCTGAAATGGGGATTGTCCAGCTGGTCGCGGCTCACCTGCACGGCTTCCTCGAAATTTCCCAGCCGCAGCGCGGACTCAACCTGCAGGTTGCGGCTCTGCCGCAGGGCGTTGGCCCGGAATTCCACGTTGCCCTCGGACTGCAGCTTCATCCGGGCGAGCTTGTCGGCGGTTTCCACGGCCTTGGCGTGAATCTTGGCATAGTTGCCCTCCGCCTGGTCGATGCTGCATTCGAGCAGGCCTTCGCTGAGGCTCCCGATCGCGTCGAGCTCGGGATCGATGGAGCGGTCCTTGACGAATTGCTTCAGCGTCTGTTGTGACTGCTCCAGCGCCGCCCGGGCCGAGCCCAGGTTGCCCAGGTGGGCGTTCCAGAGGGTAAGGTTGGTCCAGGCCTGGGAGACAAAGAAGTTCATGCCCGTCTTGTTGCGCGGGTTCTTGGTCACGGCGGCACCCTCCTCCAGGAACTTCAGGCCCTCGGTGAGCCGGCCCAGATCGTAGTAACTGAAGGCCACTTCCCGCAGACCCTGGCCGTGGTTGTCCCAGCCCCCTGCGTCGGCGGGATTGAACCGCGTGTAGTAGTGGGTGGCTTCAAGGGACTTCAGGTTGAATTCCAGCGCCTTGGCGAGATCATGCCGGTTGCGGGCGACATTGGCCTGCATGTTGAGGGAGAAATACCGATTCTTCATCGCGCGCAGGTCGCCCGGCCGCACCTGCAGCACCTTTTCCGCGATGTCGCTCACGATCCCGGCGAGGCGGTTTGACTCGTCCACCTGACCCAGCCGCATGGTCATGCGTGACTCCGTGTCCGTCACGTCACCATAGATGGATGCGGCCGTCAGGTCGCTGAGTTCCAGCGCCCCCATGCCGGCGAGAATCTTGCGGGACTCCTCGCAGTGCTCCACCGCCAGCTTGGCATCCGTCTCCGCGTGGGCGAGGTATTGCAGCATATCGCCGAGGGCGAGCTTGGCGCTGCGGGTGGCCCGGCCGGAGGTCACGATGGGCCGCAGCAGATCGGTCGCCTTGATCAGCTGGGCCTTGGTGTCGCCAAACGCCGCCGGCGAAACCAGGGCGAAAATGGACAGGGACAGCGCGGTCGCGGTCTCGTCACTGGTGTCGCCCGCGGCGCGCATGTCCTCGAACATCTTCTGCGCCTGCTTGGCAATGACGGTGGCCTCGCGCTCGTGGCCTGAATCGTAGAGCGCGGCGGCCTTGCGCACCAGGGCCATGCCACGATAAAGCCGGGTCTGCGGCGTCATGAGCTCGGGCGGCAGGCCGTCGTAGTAAGCCACGGCCTTGGCGGCCAACGTGCCGACGATCTCGACGCGGCCGGTGGGTTTCAGCTCCTCGTAGAAATCTTCGAGCAAAAAACCGACGAGCTTCTCGGCCTCGCCGCGAGCGCGCTCGGTGAGCCGGCGCGCGGCCTGGGCCTCGGCGTCGGCCGCGCGGGCCCGGCGCATATTGACCCAGCCGAACACGGCGCTACCGACGGCGGCGAGCATGATGACGACCGCAACGGCCGCGATGCGCCGGGCGCGGGTGAGCGCGCGGCGGGTGGCCGCCTCACGATCGCGTTGCGCGGCGAGCTGGCGTTTCGATTCCGCCAGCGCTTCGCGCTCATGGCGGGCGCCCCGGCTCGCCATGATGACGCTGCACAGCACGTCGTGGGTGATCTCGACGCGCCGTTGGTCGAGGCGGTCCTCGACCCGCAGCAGCCGGCGGTCCACCAGCAGGGCGAGTGCCCCGGTCGCGGCGCCGGCAGCGACAAAGCCCTTGCCCACCCGCTCCTCGGCCACGCTCTCGCGGAAGCCGGAATCCGTCAGCATTTCATCCTCAATAAACATCCGCACCCCGGCCGGCTGGTCCTTCAGGGTGCGTTCGTAGAATTCGGACAGAATGGTGTCGCGCGAACCGTCCAGCAGGTCGGCGGAGATCTCGGCCTGGCGCTTGGCCAGCCGGGTGTTGTTCAACTCGCGGCAGATCAGGCTGAGCAGCGATGGCTCCACCTCGGCGCGGGCGAGATCAGCGCCGCCAGCGACAAAGCGCACGACGGCTTCGGCCACCGCTTCGCCCACCAGGTGGGGCGCGGGGGCGCGCACCGCCGCCACGGCCTGGGGTCCGGTCATGCGGGCGAGGCGCATGCGGTTCTGCGTGACGGACGGCATCTGGCCCTTCAAACCCTCGAGGTGCGCGAGGTAATCCTCGCGCAGGGAAATCAAGATGCGGTAGTCGGCGCGGGCGAAATCGAAGCGCGCGGCATCGGCCTCGTCGCGGTCGATCCGGGCCTCGAGCGACACCGGCGGGCGGTTCTCGACCAGGTCGGCGAGATCGGCGAGGAATTCCTGCGCGCGCTTCCGGCCGGCATCGTCGCTCTGCGCCAAAGTGAAGATCTCCTCAAACTGGTCGAAGATGAGTATCGGGATGAGCGTGCGGCCGGTGGGATCCTTGAGGACGTCCCCGCGGTGGTGGAGAAACTCCCACAGCGTTTCCCCGGCCACGGCGGTGCCGCTCTGCGTCCAGGTCCCGGCGGCCTCGGTGGCGCGCATCACGGCGCGCTTGATCTGCTCGGCCGGGGGGGGCGAATGCGGGTCGTAGTCGAGCCGCACATAGACCGGACAGAAGCCCTCGGGCCGGAGACGCGGCACGAGGCCGGCCTGGAGGATGGAGGTCTTGCCGAGGCCGGACTGGCCGAAAAGAATGGTGAGCAGCTTGCGCTGGACGCGCCGGCCGAGCTCGGCGCCCTCCTCCTCGCGGCCGTGGAAGAAGCTGCGGGTCTCCTCCGTGAAGGAGACGAGGCCGAGCCAGGGGTTCTGGGCGTCGACCGTGGCCACCGGCGCGGCCGGCGCGGCGCCGGAACGCTTAACGTTTAACTCTGAACGTTTAACGCTGAAGTCTGAATCGGGGTTCGGGGTGTTTGTTTGGGTCATTGGGCGTTAAGAGTTAAACGTTGAGCGTTAAGCGTTCGATAGTGGGCGTTTTGCCCGGCTCGCCGGGCGATTGTTTTCTGCGGTGCGGATGCTCGCGGCAAATATCCGAACCAGCTCGGCGGCTTCGGTGACGATGCCATCGAGCAATTCCGGCTTCACCACGAGCGGTGTACGCTGGACGAGGCGCAGCCAGCGCCGCGCTTCCCGCAATTCCTTGTAGCAAACCCTTAATTTGTGGATGAAGTCGTCGCGCGATTCTGCGCCCTCGGCTTCCCCATGATGACCATAAGGCGAGGTCCCCGAGCGCAACAATTGGTCGGCCACATAGATTCCCGCCGGGGTACGCTTCATCGACTCGGCCACGCGGATGATCCGCACGGCAAATTCCAGCAGTCGCTCCTCCAGGTCGTATTTTGTTTCGGCCATTAAAAGTTAAACGTTAAGCGTTGAACGTGGAGCGTTATCGCGGCCTTGCCGCGAAGAACTCCTGGAGGCGGCGCGTGAATTCCGGCGTGACCTCGCCGCCGGGGAGCCGGCTGAAATGCACCGCCTTGAACTTCTCCGGCGCGATGGCGTCCGCCTCCGGGGTGCCGTCAATGCACACGGGCAGAATGAACACCGCGCCGTCCGCCATGCCGCGCGTGCGGTCCACCGCATCGCTCCACTCGCGGCGGAAGTACCCCTCATGCCGCCGCTGGGTGGTGGCGGAAATCACCGGCAGGAAAAATGAACAGCGCCCGATGTTGCTGCGGATCT
This sequence comes from Verrucomicrobiota bacterium, assembly GCA_031392885.1. GTDB lineage: Bacteria > Verrucomicrobiota > Verrucomicrobiia > Opitutales > Opitutaceae > Lacunisphaera. Next base: position 3,859 of record JANMVS010000221.1, on the reverse strand, counting down.
TCCGGTCGTAGTCGTCGCCGCTCTCGAGGCGGTCCATGTCGAACCAGGTGATGATGCCGGCGGCGTCGAGGCCGGCCTTGAGCTTCTGCACGGCGGGCAGGTCCTCGCGGGCGTAGCTGATGAACACGGCGTGCTCGGGCATTTCCCGGGCCGGCGGGGGAAAGCGCATGAGGTCGCCGGCGCCGGCCGCGGGGACGCTGGCCCCGCGGCGCGCCATCCAGCGCCGGTGCAGCTCCGCGACAAATTCCTCCGCCCCCGAAAACATCCGGGTGCGCACGCTGACCTGCTGCAGAAACGAAACAAGCCGCACATCGGTCAGGCTGTGGTTGTCCGCCACGATCTCGCCGACGTCGCGCGGGTCGGAGAGCCGGCGGCGCTTGGTCATGCGCAGGAACAGCCGCGCCAGCCAGTTGGAGAAATCGCTGCCGATGATGAGCAGGTGGTTGTGCTCGAGGGCGTGGAAGAGTTTCTCGGGCGTCAGGTGCTCGCTCTGCAGGGCGCAGACGAATTCCAGCATGTCCTCGTCTGAGATGACATAGGTCGGCGACGCGGAGAGGCGGCCGAGCAGATGATAGACGACGGGACGCTGGAGGTCGTCGCGCTCCACCGGCAGGTCGACCACGCGGTTGGGGGCGTAGGCGATGACCTCGCTGTTGGCCGCGCCGCCGAAGCGGACCTGGTTGATGGCCTGCTCCAGGAGCGGGTCGAAGGTCATCGAGACGTAGAGATTGAAGTCCGTGATCTCCGCGAGTTGGCGCAGCGGCAGCGGCGGCTGGAAGGTCGCCTCGCGCATGATGGTGCGGAGGCGGGTGTAGGCCTCCTCGCGCCGGCCATGATTGGTCAGGTAGCTGCAGACGACATCATTCAACGAGAGCGGTTTGGCCAGGGGCGCGGGATCGACGCTGAGCCGGGCGGCGAGTTTTTCCGCCAGCCATTCCTGCAGGAGCCGCGGGCCGGTCTCCGTCTGCACCTTGAGCAGCTCGGGCCCGACGATGGGGATGACGCGTTTTTCCTCGATGTAGTTGAGGAGATCGTCCCAGACGTCGTCGTTAAAGGCCGTCCCTTCCGGGATGGAACGCTCAACGTTTAACGTTGAACTCTTGACGCTCAAGTTGGGTTCCGGGGAGTTGGATTTTGGCGTGGTCATGGGAGATTAAGTGACAGGGCATTTTAACCACGGATAAAACCGGATAGATATGGATAAGAACTGATCTTGATCCGTATTCATCCGAGTAATCCGCGGCAAATGTTCGGGATCAGTCCAGTCAGGCAGAAATTCTCCGCGGATAACGCCGATAGCCGCGGATAAATCCAAGCTATCCGCGATCATCCGCGGTATCCGCGGTAAATGCATTAGGTTGGGTTGGTTCACTTGAGCGTTAAAAGTTAAACGTTGGGAGTTGAGCGTTCCGCTGTTCGTCAGAACAGCGGCTGGTTGTTCTTCGGGTCATTGAGCAGCGCCTCGAAGCGCGGGTCGCCGCGCAGCTTGGCGAAACTGGGTTCGACACGGAAGGCCGCGACAGAAAAATTTCCGGGGGCACGCAGCAACCGGGTGAGTTCGGCGATCGCCTGGTCCTTGTCGCCCGTCACCGCGTAGATTTCGGCCAGAACGTATCGATAGGTCGGGCCGTCGAGAGCATCGCGCGCTTCGGGCACCAGCTCCATGGCCTTGCGGATGTGGCGAAGGGCCTCATCCGGATGCTCCAGCAGCGCCTGTGTCATTCCGAGGAAAGCCCAGGGGAGCGCGCTGGTGGGTTCGCGCTCCACGCGCCCTTGCAATTCAGCCAACTGCGGCGTCAGTCGGCTACGCACGGCGGCCAGGTCGCCGTGGGCCCAATAGACCGTTGCCGCCCAACTGGCGGAAAGCGCCGGCCATTCCGCCTCCTCAAAGGCAGGCTGCAGCTGGTCGAGGCGCTTGAACTCGGCGTAGTCGCCGCGGGCCACCGCCCAGGATTTTCGATTATAGATTCCCACCGGAGAATCGCGCTCCGCCGGCGACAGCCGCGCCAACAATTCGTCGGCCGCCTGCAACGAGCCAGTCGCGGTGAATTCCGCGCCCGCCAAGTCAAACTGTTCGCGCAGTTTTTCCGGCAGCAGCGCCACGAGGCGGCGTTGGGCCGCGAGCAACTCGGCCCAGCGCCGGTTATAGCCGAGAGTGGCGAGAGAATTCCGGATGTAGGAGACGTTGCCTGGATCAAGTTCCAGGGCGCGGCGGATGTAGTTGAGCGACTCGGCCCAGCGACCCTGCCGGCGCAGGATCAGCGACAGCGACGAGAACACGGTGGGGTCGTTCGGCTGGAGCCGGGCGAGTTTCTCGTATTGCGCGGTCGCGCGCGCGTAGTCGCGGTGGGCGTAGTAGGCGTAGGTGCCGAGCAGGCGGATGACATCGGGCGCCTCGGGCGCGAGCCGCACGGCCTGCGCGATCGCGGCGTCGGCCGCGGCGAGCCGGGCCGGGCTGCCGTCGATACCCCAAAACGCGAAGAGCGCATGCACCACCGCCAGCTCGCCCCACGCCGCCGCGAAATTGGGATCCTGCTGCACGACGCTCCTGAACAATTCCTCCGCTTCGCGCAGGGCGGGTGCCGACGTCGTCGGAGAGCGGTTGCGCGAGTCGCGGCCCTTGAGATAAAAATCGTAGGCCACGGAGTTTTCGGTGGGCCGGCGCTCGAGGAATTTCTTCGTCTGCGGCGAAATCGCCGCCGAGAGCGCGCCGGCGATTTCCTGCGCGATGGCGGACTGGATGGCGAAGATGTCCGTGAGGTCGCGGTCGTAGCTCTTGGCCCAGACATGCTCGTCATTGCGGGTGTTGATGAGCTGGCCGGTGACGCGGACCTTGTTGCCGGCGCGGCGCACGCTGCCCTCGAGCAAGTAGGCGACGCCGAGTTCCTGGCCGATCTGCCGCATGGTCTTGGTCGTGCCGCGATACTGGAGGACGGAGGTGCGCGAGATCACCTTCAGTTCGGCCACGACGGCAAGATTGGTCAGCAAATCCTCGTGCACGCCGTCGGCGAAGAAACCAGTGTCCTTGTCCTCGCTCATGTTGGTGAACGGGAGGACGGCGATGGATTTTTCCGTCACGGCGGAGGTGGCCGGCGCGGCGGGCTTGCTCTCCGTCACCGGCCGGACCGGGGCGGCGGCGGGTGGATTTTCCTTCGGCATGGGCCGCAGGGCGAAAAACATCGCGACGGCGATCGCGACCACGGCAATCACGGCGACCGCGAGAAGCGGGGACTTGCTTGGTTTCGCGGACAGAGCGGCGGAAGAGGCAGCCGGAGGGGTGCCTGCTCCGTCCGAGCGACGCGGTTCCAGCAGGCGCTTCGTCTGGGTGACAAACTCAGGCGTGGGCATGCCCCCGGCGAGGCGCGTCCACTGCACGCGCATGAACTGCTCCGGCACCAGCGCGGCGGACTCGGCGGTGGCGTCGATCACGACCGGCACGATGAAGGGCACGCCGTCGGCCATGTCGTGCGTGCGTTCGACCGCCAGCTTCCACTCGCGGCGGAAATAACCCTCGGCGCGCGCCTGGGTGTGCGCCGAGACCACGGCCAGGAACAAGGCGCATTCGCGGATCTGCTTCTTGATCTTGGCGTCCCAGGAATCGCCGCCGCGCAGCTCGCTCTGGTCGAACCACACCTCGACGCCGAAGCCCCGCAACGCCTCGGCGATGCGCCGCGCCGCGTCCGTGTCCTCACGGGCGTACGACAGAAATACAGCTTTGGTGGGTTCGCTCATGTCAGGAATTTGATCCCGGATTTTTTAGCCACGAAAAGGCACGAAAATGATTCTGCCTTGATCCGTATTGCTCAGTGGTGTGGGCGGGGTGCCCTCACCCCGCGTGAGAGCACCTGCGGGGTGAGGG
>JANMVS010000204.1:0-1560 GCA_031392885.1 Verrucomicrobiota bacterium | reverse complement strand
CTTTCTAAGCTACGCCCGCGAGGACTCCGAGGTCGCCCGCCATATCGCCGAGGCCCTGCGCGCGTTCGGCGTCGAGGTCTGGTTTGACCAGAATGAGCTGCGCGGCGGCGACTCCTGGGACGCCAAGATCCGCACGCAGATCAAGACGTGCGCGCTGTTCATTCCGTTGGTTTCCCAGCGCACCGAGGAGCGCAGCGAGGGTTATTTCCGCCGCGAATGGAAACTCGCCATCGACCGCACCCACGACATGTCCGGCGACAAGGCGTTCATCGTGCCGGTGGTGATCGACGAGACGCGCGAGACCGAGGCCGCGGTGCCCGAGGAATTCATGCGCTACCAGTGGACCCGGCTCGCGCAGGGCGCGCCGACGCCGGAATTTGTCAGCCAGGTGAAGCGGCTGCTCGACGCGCCGAAAAAGGCCGCGGCCAAAACGGGTGCCGGCCTCGCGGAGGCCGGTCGTCCGGGGTCAGCCCCTTCGACAAACTCAGGGCAGGCGACCCCGGCTACAACCACACCGGCCACGCCCGCGTCCCGCTTGCCCTTGATCTTGGGTGCCGTGGCCGTGATGGCGATTGGGGCAGCGGTCTTCTTCGCGCTGCGCTCCGGGAACAAGGAACCGCTGCCGGCCGCGCCGGCGCCCGTCGTTGAGGCTAAACCGGCCGGGGCTGCGCCCGTCCCGGCCATCAACCCGAAATCCCTCGCCGTGCTGCCGTTCAACAACATGAGCGAGGAGAAGGACAGCGTGTTTTTCTCCGACGGAATCCACGAGGACATCCTCACCAACCTGGCGCTCGTGCGGGAACTCCAGGTGGTGTCGCGCACCTCGGTGATGCAGTACCGCAATACGACGAAGACCCTGCGCCAGATCGCGGCGGAACTCGGGGTGGCGTACGTGCTGGAGGGCAGCGTGCGGCGCGCCGGCAACAAGGTGCGTGTGACCGGCCAGCTGATCCGCGCCGCCACCGATGAGCATGTTTGGGCAAAAAACTACGACCGCGACCTCACGGACGTGTTTTCGATCCAGAGCGAGCTCGCCACAGAGATCGCCGGGGCGCTGTCGGCCGCCCTCTCGCCGCAGGAGAAGCAGCTCCTCAACCGCCGGCCGACCGAGAATCTTGCCGCCTACGATGCCTACGTGAAGGCGCGGCAGATCCGGCAGAACAATTCAATCTCGATCGTGGACGCGGACCCCCTCTTGCAGACGGCCGTCCAACTCGATCCCAAGTTTGCCCAGGCATGGGCGGAGCTCGGTTCGCTCCACGCCTTTGCCTATTTCAACAATTTCGACCACTCCGCCGAGCGGTTGACCAAGGCCAAGGCGGCGATCGAGACGGCCGTGCGCCTCGCCCCGGATGACCCCGCCGTCATCGAAAAGCAGGGCGATTATTATTACTACGGCTTTCGCGACTACGCGCGCGCCACCGAGCAATATCAGCGTCTCGCGGTCCTGCGGCCGAACGACGCCGCGGTCTTTGGCTCCCTCGGTTTCATCCATCGCCGGCAGGGCCGTTGGGCGGAAGCACTGACGGAACTGCGGCGGGCTTCACAACTTGAGCCGCG
>JANMVS010000192.1:0-1701 GCA_031392885.1 Verrucomicrobiota bacterium | reverse complement strand
CTTGAAGCGCGCGGCGGCGTTTTCGCTCTGCGTCTTGTCGGCCATCGCGTCGAGCGTCACAGCGTTGGAGTCGTAGATGAGAATCAGATTGTCGAGGCCCTGGTGGCCGGCGAAGGCGCAGGCTTCCATCGCCACGCCTTCCTGCATGCAGCCGTCACCGGCGAGGCAGATGACATGATGATTGAAAATCTCGTACCCGGGCGTGTTGAAATGCGCCGCCGCCATCTGGCCGGACAGGGCCAGGCCGACCGAATTGCCGATGCCCTGGCCGAGCGGGCCGGTGGTGGCCTCGACCCCGGGGGTCTCGTGAAACTCCGGATGGCCGGGCGTTTTGCTGTGGAGCACACGGAAATTCTTCAACTCCTCGAGCGACAAGTCGTAACCGCTGAGGTGCAGCCAGCTGTAGAGGAACATCGAGCCGTGGCCGGCGGACAGCACGAAGCGGTCGCGGTTCAGCCAGCGGGGCTCGTCGGGGTTGTGCACGAGGACATGGCCGTAGAGCACGGCGCCGATTTCCGCCGCACCCAGCGGCAAGCCGAGGTGGCCGGAGGAACATTTATGGACGGCGTCGATGGCGAGGCCGCGGGCCTGGGCGGAAGCTTGGGCAAGAATCTCAGTCTGTAGTTTCATGATAAAGGGGGGCGGAGGGCTGAAGGGTGATTTACGCCGCGGAGCCAGCGGGGTGCAAAGCCCATTTTTGGCATAAATATTTGGAGAGGCGGCTTGCCCGGGCGCCTTTTTCTCCCCGGACTCCAAGCCCACGGCTCCAAGCCCACGGGGTCAGGCCGCTAGATGCTACTAATTGATTGCGTTCCCGCTCCAACCTAGCGCCCGCCGTTTCAACGAGAAAAGAAAGCTAAAGGGGTCAGGCTTTACATTTATCCCTGAGTTTAATGAGTTCGGTCATAGGCTGCGGAGTACGCCGCGCCGCCGAGACCAGCCGGCTCACATACATTGGTCGTTGCATGCCGAGGCGCTGGGCCAGCCAAGGGTTGGATGCTTGGGTTCGCTCCTTGAGGAAGGTCGCCATGGCCACCTTCCAAGGGGCGGATTTCGGTCCGTTTGCCAATTCGCCGACCCAGCGGAAGACTCCATCCAGCCCAATGCGCCAGACTGTTTCGGGTGTAATCGCTTGCGCAGAATCAGAGCCTCGCCAACTTGGCGCCATGACCTTTGCCGTCACGAGCGTGAAATCGTCGGATTATTTCCCCCGCCGCCAGGAGAAGGCCGACTTCAAGCGGGATAACGCCGCGGGCGCCCCCGGGACCGTGGGGCTGACCCTGCAACCCGCGGCCGGCGGTGAAGCGCGGGAATTGATGCGTTTGGCGGACCAGCAACGGTCGCTGATGGAAATTTCCTGGTCGGCCGACAGCACGAAGATCGCCTACGTGCGCGACCAGCCGGCACCGGCGGCGAAATAACCTTTCAACCCAACCCCCCATCCCATGCGTTCACTCCTCGTTTCCTGCCTGCTTGCGCTCACCGCCCTGTCCACGGCCTCCGCCGCCAACCCACCTGTGCTGCCCATTGGCGCACCGCTCCCGGACTTCAAGCTCCCCGGGGTGGACGGGAAGACCTATACGCCGGCCGACTTCGCCGCCGCCAAGCTCCTGATGGTCATCTTCACCTGCAACCACTGCCCGACGGCCCAGGCCTACGAGGAGCGGATCAAGCGGATCCAGGCCGACTACCAGGCGAAGG
>JANMVS010000166.1:0-2530 GCA_031392885.1 Verrucomicrobiota bacterium | reverse complement strand
GCCGTCTCGCCCCGCTGCGCTATCAACTCTTTCACCGGGCTGCGGCGGCGATATTCGAGGCCGACCGTTACGGCGCCAAGACGGCCATGCTCTTGGTTGGTGGTGTCAGTCCAACGGCAACTCGTCTCCGGTTGGGCGCAGTGAGCCCCAACCCAGCGGGGGCTAGGCCATGACTGACCGCCACGCCGCGAGCGCGGCGGCGCGTCTCTGCTTGTAGATTTCGCGGCTGACGAGGTGGCGTTCCTGATTGAAGTGGTTGTGAACCTGGTCGTGGACCGAGCTGAATTTCTGTAGGGTCTTCATCCTCCGGAACCGCTCCATCGCCCGTTCTCGTCGTCGGAATGGCTGGTGGGAATTCTCCGGCATTAGGTAGCAAGCGCACCAAGAGGGGCGTCGATCCCGTGGGGGTCCGCGGGTAAAATGGCCGGATGGAACGACCCAACACCGTCGCCGGGCTTATGGAGAAAAGGCGCACGCTCGCCGCTCGGCTCAAGATCGTCCAGGGCGAGGTCCAAGCCCTAACCCTGGACATCGACGCCCTGGATACCGTGTTGCGGCTGTTCGCCCCTGAGATCGACGGGCGCACTCTGAAAGCCAAGCGCCTGCCTTCCCCGTTCTATGCCGCCAAGGGGGAGCTACAGCGTCTCGTGCTGGATACGATCCGCGAGACGGGAGGGCCGGTAACGAGTCTCATGGTGGCCGAACGGTTCTGCGCAGCGCGGGGCATGGCGCCAGATGATCGTACCATAATCACGATCCGGGGCCGTGTGAGCAGCATCATCGGGAAGATGAAGCAGAAGGGCGCCGTGTGCCAGGTCCCGCTGGGGGGAGCCTACAAGGGCTGGGCGCAGCCCGACTATGCCGCCCGCTGCCAATAGCCTTTCCACTGACGACTCACCGGGTGCTCCAGCGCCGCGCCTACGGCAGCTAGGTATTGCTCGCCGTTGGAGACGCGCCGGTTGTCCTCGCGCCACGCCATTTCGTTGGCATAGGCCTGGAGGTACTTGCCGGCGATGTGGTGGTGCGTCCCGACTTCGGCGCGACGGATCCGGGAGAAGAACGACTCCGCCCAGTTGGTGCAGGCCACGCCGTCGCTGTAGCACTCTGAGTGGTTGATCCGTTTCGTCAGGAAGCGCGCGTGCAGGCTGTCCCAATGGGAGGCTTCGTCGGCGTGGATGGTGGCTCCGTTCGCCGCGCGCTCATGGATGGTCGAAATGGCCGCGCCTTCGGTCTTGAACACGAAGGGCAGGCTCTGGCCGTGCCGCTCGCGCATAATCACCAGGACGCGCCGCTTGCCGGTCTGGTGCAAGGCCAGGCGACGATCTACCCGGTCAACCTTCCGGTTGGCGGGCTTCACGTAGCCGCCGAAGTAGGCGCCATCGACCTCGACGTCGCCCTCTAGGGTCTGGGCCTGGGCGCCGCCCAGGGCTTCCCTGATCTTGTGGGAAAGCACGAAGGCCGTCTTGTATTGCACGTTCAGGTCCCGGCTGAGCTGGAGCGCGCTGTGGCCCTTGGCTCCGTTCACGAAGATGGCGATGGCGGCCAGCAGGTCACGGATCGGCAGCTTGCGACTGGCGAAGATCGTCCCCGACGTGACGCTGAACTGAGTGAGGCACCCCGCGCACTTCCACAGCTTACGGGTGGTGATGGCGTAGCTCTCGACGCAGCCGCACTTCGGGCACACGGGCTGGCCCTCCGTGGAGGCCCAGCGGATCGACCTGAAGGTTTCAAACGCCTGATTATCGGACAGGCGCATGACCTTCGACAGCGAAAGCGTGCGCGCGGCGATCGAGAGAAGGAAGTGTTGAGCCAAAATAGATCACTCCCCGGGTTTCGTTCACCGGAGAGTGTCTGGTCCTGCTACGACAGAAACGGTCAGAACCGAAATGTCGTCCCTCTGATTCAGCCCTTGCGTATCCCGGCTCGGGGCGATCCTTGGTGCGCTTGCTACCTAATGCCGGAAAACTCGCACCTGCCGATCCGCCGCCGAGAGCGAAAACAGCAGAAGTTCAAGTCCCGAGCCTCGGCCCAGAGGTTCCTGGCCACCCACGCCGCCGTCTACAACGTGTTCAACCCTCCAGCCCCACTTGACCCGCCGAACCCGCCCTCCGCCAGTTCCGAACCGAAGCCCATAGGACGTGGGCGGCGGCGACCGCCGCTGCCTGATTGATGCGCTGTGCGAGGGCTATTTCGGCCGGTCCAAGTTTACCTAACGGAATCCTGTCTTGATCTGCCGCGATGGAGGCGCGCCGCAGTCGCCGCCTCGGCGAAGCGGCGAATGCTTAGCGGGCGGCCGCGTTCCTGCTCTTCGGCGCGGTCACATTGGTGTAGACTAGGTCAGCGCGCCGATCCCGAGGCTTGCGTTGGTCTTGGCGATCGACTCCGCCGGGTCCTTCGTGAACCTATCGAGTTGGGAGACGTCCGGGCGGGTGAGTCGTATTGACGTCACGCCCCGTTATCTATGTTCTCGCGGGAGTCAACGGGGCAGGCAAGAGTTCCATCGGCGGCCAGTTGCTGAAACAGGCGGGTG
>JANMVS010000146.1:0-14204 GCA_031392885.1 Verrucomicrobiota bacterium | reverse complement strand
CGCGGCGACCTCGCCGCGTTCCGACCGCAGCGAGATCGCTGCGGCTCCAATGTCCCTGGTCACCTCCGCTTACTTCGGCGGCGTGGCTTTCTGGCATGGTGAAACGTTCGTCGCCGACCGGGAACTACCCTACGGCAACGCCATCCTTGCCCTCACCTGGTCCCCCGACGGCCGTTGGCTCGTCGCCGGGTGTCATGACAACGCCGTGCATCTCTGGGTGCCGGCCGAGGACCTCGAGCTGCACATGAGCGGTTACGAGACGAAACTAAAGGAGCTCTCCTTCAGCCGCGATTCGAAGTGGCTCGCCACCGGTGGTGGACGCGATGCCTGCATCTGGGACTGCACTGGCGCCGGCCCCGAGGGCCGTGAACCGCTGCTGCTGCCCCACAAGACCCGCGTCTGTGCCGTCGCGTTTCAGCATCAACACGGCCTGCTCGCCACTGCGGCGGCCGACGGCGAATTTTGCCTCTGGGCCCCCTCGCGCAAGAACCCGCTGGTGGCGGAAGTAAAGATGCCCGCCACCGCGACGAAGTTCGCCTGGCGCCCCGACGACTCGCTCCTCGCCGTCGGCACCGATCAAGGAGCACTCTATGTCTTCAAACTGGACAACTAGCCTCGGCCTGGCCCTGACGCTTGGCGTCACCGGCTCTGCCCTCGAAATTCGCGAGATTTCCACCCCCGCCGCACCGGGCGCGATGGGTTCATCCTTGGTGCAAGCGCCCGACGGCACGACCTGTCTTTCGTGGCTGGAACCGGTGGGCGGCGAGGTCTGGGCGCTGAAGTTCAGCCGGTTCGACGCCGCGCTTCAGCGCTGGGGCGAGGCGCACACCATCGCACAGGGCGCCGACTGGTTCATCAACTGGGCCGATTTCCCGCAACTCGCCGTGCAGCGCGACGGCCGGATGACCGCCGTCTGGTTCGTCAACAACCCGGCCGGCTCACATGCCGGCCATCACGGCGAGACTTACCGCGCGTGGCATAGCGTCTCGACTGATGGGGGCGTGATCTGGAGCACACCGCTTCCCATTACTGGCGAGTCGAACTCGGTCGAGTTCGTCGCGATGCAAACCCTCCCCGATGGCCGGTTGCTCGCCGCCTGGCTCGACGGCCGGGCCCGCGCCGCCGGCAACGACCGCCAGGCGCTCTACGCGCGCGTGCTCGGCGCTCCGGGGCCGGATATACTGGTGGACGGCTTCGTGTGCGACTGCTGCCAGTTGTCCTTCGTGCCTACCACGGACGGCGGCGCCCTGCTCGCCTACCGCGGCCGCACGAAAGATGAGGTCCGCGATATGCAACTCGCCCGCTTCGACGGCCAAGCCTGGAGCCGGCCGGTCACCCTGAACGCCGATGGCTGGAAAATCACCGGCTGCCCGGTCAATGGCCCCCAACTTGCCGCGTGCGGCGATCGGATCGGCGCGGTCTGGTTCACCTCGCCGGACAACCAACCGCAGGTGCTGGCCCGGGTGTCGGCCAACGCCGGGCAATCATTCGACCCGGTCAGGCGCATTGACCTCGGCCGGCCCCAGGGCCGCGTCGACTGCGTGATGCTGGGCGACGGCACCTTGGCGATGGTCTGGCTTGAAATGACCGGTGAGGTGACTGGTTCCATGGGCGGCATCTACCTGCGCACCCTCTCGCCCGACGGCAAACTGGCGGAACCGCGGATGATCGCGCCGAGCAGCACGGCCCGGATGAGCGGATTCCCCCGCCTGGTCTTGGCTGGTGAGTGGCAACTGCTGCTGACCTGCACGCAGGACAGCCAGCCTGCGCACGTGGTTACTTTCAGGGTGGATTTGAAAAACCCCGCGTGGCGGCCAGCTTCCTCGCCTGATCGCCGGGGACGATGACACGGATCGCAATGGACAGGCCGCCGGGGGCTGCGGCACCCTGCGGTCTCCTTTACCGCCTCCGGCCATCACGCCACCGCGGTAACGGGCCTAATTATTATGCAAGGAATGGAACAGACATGGCGTTGGTATGGCCCGGACGATCCGGTGACCCTCAATGATATCCGGCAGGCCGGTGCCACCGGCATCGTCACCGCCCTGCATCAAATTCCCATCGGCGAGGTCTGGCCCGCCGACGCCATTCGCGAGCGCAAGCGCCTCATCGAGACCGACGATTCGGTGACGCCCCCAAAACGCCGGGGCCTGGTGTGGTCGGTGATCGAAAGCGTGCCGGTCCACGAGGACATCAAGATGGGGCTGCCCACGCGCGACCGCTACATCGAGCACTACCGGCAGACCCTGCGGAACATCGGCCAGAGCGGCGTGCACTGCGTCTGCTTCAACTTCATGCCGGTGCTCGACTGGACCCGCACCGATCTCGCCTATGAACTCGAGGACGGCTCGAAGGCGCTGCGGTTCGACGCCGACGAGTTCGCCGCGTTCGACCTGTTCATCCTGCAGCGCCCCGGGGCCGCGCAGACCTACACCGAAAAACAAATCCAGTCGGCCCGGCAGCGGTTCGGGACGATGTCACCGGCACAGAAGGCCCTCCTGCAGCACAACATCATCGCCGGGCTGCCCGGCGGGCAGCAGGGCTACTCACTGGCGGAGTTCCAAGCGAAGCTCGATGCCTACCAGCAGGTCACGGAGCAGAAATTCCGGGAGAACCTGGCTTATTTTCTTCGCGCGATCGTGCCGGTCGCCGAGACCGCGGGCGTCAAGCTCGCCATCCATCCCGACGATCCGCCCTGCCCGCTGTTCGGCCTGCCGCGAATCGTCAGCACGGAGGAGGATCTCCGCCAGCTGTGCAGCGTGCACGACTCGGTTTACAACGGCTTCACCCTCTGCACGGGGTCGCTCGGCGTGCGGTCCGACAACGATCTCGTCGGCCTCGTGAAGCGCCTCGGCAGCAAACTCAACTTCGCCCACCTGCGCAGCACGCAGCGGGACGAGAACGGCTCGTTCTTTGAGGCCGCCCATCTCCAGGGTGACGTGGACATGTTCCGCGTGATCCGCGAAATCCTCAAGGAGCAGCGCAAGCGCCAGGCGCTGGGCCGCAGCGACACCATCATCCCGATGCGCGCCGACCACGGGCACACCATCCTCGACGACCTGAAGAAGGAGACCAACCCGGGCTACTCGGCCATCGGCCTCCTGCGCGGCCTGGCCGAGTTGCGCGGCCTGGAGATGGGCATCATCCGCAGCGAAGCTTTCTTCAAGGAATAGGCCGCGGCGTCACCCGGCCGGCGCCCTAGAAATCCACCCCGAACAAAAGCCGCAGGCGGGTGTAGTCCTGGGTCTTGCCGTCGGGATTGTACCGGCGGACATCATGCCGGATGGACGTGCTCAACGTCTCGGTGAATTTCTTGCTGAGTTCCACGCGGTTTTCCCAGCCGTCAACTCCGGTGGAATTAGGCAGGTAGTAGGCGCCGCGTTCCAGTAGGTTCATCCGCCACGGCAGCTTGAATTCCGCCTCGAGAAAGGACGATTCCACGGTACGCGTCGTGCGCGAGCCCTGGGGCGTGGTGTTCCACGTTTGGAATAAATTTTCCGACAACCCGACGCGCAGCTTGCGGTGGACGTCATGCCAGGGGCTGAAACCCACGCCGACCTCCTGCTGGAGTTGCACATAGTCATTGGGCACGCTGTTGTTGAAGCTGGCGCGGTTCCATTCCAGCGAGGGACGGTAGAGGGCAAAGTAGCGCAGGGCAAAGTCGTGCCGCCACAGGCCGTCGGCCCTGGCAACGTCGGTCGTGGCCAGGTGGTTGGTCGCACTGAAATCGTAGCGCAGCTTGAGCTGCACCTCATCGGACTGCCACTTGCGCTGCAGGAGTGACTCCAGCGCGAAGCTGCTCCGGTCCCTTGTGTCGCTTACCAGCTCCGTGATGAAGGCCAGCCGCCCATGCCAGGGGCCGAAAAACTTCCCCAGCCGGGCCGCCAGCATTGCGGGGGAAAATCGCTCCAACCCGGCGACACTTTCCGTCGCGACCGGACTTTTGGGCATGGCCGTCTGGTCGGGCAAGATGACGGTGGCTTCGTCAGCCGGCACCTGCAGCAGCCCAAACCGATTCGACTGGAACACGATCATCTTGCCGTTGCGCTCGACCAGGCGACCCTGGATCCGGTCGCCATCCGGATAGACCAGCACGTCCTGCGGATCGGGCGGAGTGGCATTGATGGCGCGAGGGATCCCCGAAGCGCCGGTGGTAGCGGACAGGGGCGAGGTCCCACTGGAGGAGGAAAACGGGGCGGTGACCGGTTCCAAGGCCAGCGCGGGCCGCAGCCAGAAGCCGCAAGTGGCAACCAAAGTAATCAAAGCTCTGAGCATACGTGAGTGCAGCATTGCACATTGTGCCCATTCGTCACGCCGATGTTAAGCGTTGAACCCGCTATGACAGGATCAAGGTGCTGCCACGCAGTGAGACCGGAGGAGGCCCAACCGATGAAAAAGCCTGATAAAGACTCGAGCCTTATTTCCAGTTGAGGATCAGGCTGGTGAAATAGAGCGTGTCCCACGCCTCTATGCCCGGCTGCGGCTTGCTCAGGTAGTCATTGCTCACCCCCAGCTTCAATTTCCATTGGGAGGCGGCCAGGGGGGTCTCAAACGAGGTCTCGTGGTGGAACCGATAATTGGCGAACTCCGTGAAGGCCGGGTTATAGGTCAGCACGTTGTTCATCTGGCTGCTCTTGAAATAATAGGCATGGATCAGGGACACATTCAGGCCCGGGGCGTCGAATTTCACCCCGTTCGCATAGGACTCGAAGAGATAGTTCACGCCCAGGCGCAGCTCGAGATCCTGCTGTTTTTTCTTGATGAGCTTTCGGCCCAAGCCGAAGCCGGTGGTCGAGCGGTAATCGAGGGCCTTGATCGCATCTTTTTCGAGCGCCGAGCGGACATACCAGACAGTCTTGTCGCTGAAAAACGCGGAGTAATCGACGCTGGCCGTCTGGCGGTTGGCCGTCTCGACCCCGTTGTCGTCGGCTTTTTCGGCCCCGAGGGCGAAGATCAATTTATCCTGGGCACTCTCGAGCGTGGCCTTGAGGGTCAGGGCGCCGCCAAACTTATTCGAGGTGCCATTGCGGCCGGCGATCGCCACCCCGGCCTCATAGGCCCACTTGCGCTCAGCCTTGGCCGCAGCTTCCTTGGCCAGCCGGGTGGCCGGACTGTCCGTCCCCGCGCGCCAGACGGCCGTAACCTTGGCCGGGGTGGCGCTCATCGTCCCACCGTCAGCCGCGATGGTGATGCTGCGGCCCGTCGCTTCGACCTTGCCCAATACCGCGCTGCCGGCGGTGAGCCCGACGTTGACGGCCTCAGCGGTGCTGAAATTCTGAATCTTGTCCTGGGCGATCTCGATCGTGCCGGCAAAAGCCGTCTCCACCTTGAATTTGCCGCCCTCGGCGGAAAGCAGCTTGCCCATGATGACCGAGCCGTCGGTCAGTTCGATGCGGTCGGCCGCCAGGGAAAAACCCGAAAGGAACAGCGACACGGCACTGCCAAGGAGGAAAGAATTAAAGGTCTTTTTCATATGGAAAGGTCCGGAAAAAACAGGGTGTTCCATCTAGATCAATCCAAATCTGGGGCTGGATCATGTTATTACAGCCGCTGGGTTGCCCATTCAAACGGGTTGCGCCGAACCGGTAAAAAGGCTGCTCTCCTGCCATGCCGATCCGCGCTTGGTTCCCCACCCTCATCTACCATGAACCGCTGCTCCGTGCCGGACTCGTACGTTTCAACCAAAACCTGGCTGACGAGTGCCGCAATTTGCGTGACTACGACGACGCCGGCCGGCGCTGGTCCGCCAAGAATTACCCCGGCGGCTACACTTCCTACGCCTCGCTGAATCAACTGCACAAGTTTTCGTCCACTTTCACCGACTTGGAGCGACGGATCACGGCCCACGTCAGGAAATTCGCGGCCGCCCTCGACATGGATCTGCGCGGCCGGACGATTACCATGACGGACTTCTGGATAAACATCATGCCCGAGCACACCACGCACAGCCTGCATCTGCATCCGCTCTCGTTTATCAGCGGCACCTATTATGTTGCGACCCCGCCCGGCTGCCCGGGCTTGAAGTTCGAGGATCCGCGCCTGAGCAAGTTTATGGCAGCCCCCCCGAAAACCGCTGCGGCCCGACCGGCCAACCGGCCGCATATCACCTACCCGGCCCGGGCCGGCCACGTCATCCTGTTCGAGAGCTGGCTGCGACACGAAGTCGCCCCCAATCGGACGACCGCGGAAAGAATCAGCGTCAGCTTCAATTACAACTGGAGTTGAGGGGACGATCAACCCGGGTCCAAAGCAGCCACGAGCGCCAGCGAGTGGTGGTTCGTGCACTCACCGCCGCTTGCGGCCACGGCCCACCTCCTTCGAAATAATTTTTGCCCGTCAGAGGTGGGCTCCGGGGCATTACAAACCCGCGGGCGGGGGTCACCCGCGCTCCCGCCTGCTGCTCGCTGGAGCCACGGCGACCTCGCCGTGGGAATGCCTCCTGTTCGTCGGCTCGCTGGCGCTCGCCGCTACACCCAAACCAAGCCGGAGCCATGCGACCGGCTCACGGTCCAGGACAAGCTCCGTGATATTGGACCCACCGCGAATAAATGGTCTCACTCGGCCCGGCCGTACTCGCCCAGGTCCTGGATCTCGTCGGAGTTGAAAATCAGCACGCCCTGCCCGTTCCGGCCGAAGGAGCATCGCAGCATCGCCCGCGCGACCACCTCGGCCTGAATGGCGCGATATTTTTTCAGGCCACCCAGCAGCAACGGCTCGGCCACCCAGAGGACCACCCCGCCCAACCGCTCGCCCAGCCTTGGCTGGGGCCGCGCCCCCCGCAGCAGGCTCGGCCGGAAAATCCCCAACGTCGGGAAAGCGAGCACTTCCAGCGCCTCCTCGGTCTCGCCCTTGACGCGGTTGTAGAAAACCCGCGACTGCGCGTTGGCGCCCAGTGCGGAGACGACGAAGAAGCTTTCCGCCCCGTTCCGCCGCGCCAGCCAGGCGAAGGCCAGTACGGCGGCATGGTCCACCGCGCGGAAGGCGTCCCGTGAACCGGCCTGCTTGATCGTAGTGCCCAGGCAGCAAAAAGCGGCCGCGCAGCGCAATTCAGCCGTCACCTTCTCCAGCGCGGAAAAATCCACCCCGACCTGTTGCAGCTTCGGGTGCGCCACGGCCAGCGGGCGTCGGCCGAGAGCGATCACGCGGTCATATTCTGGCGCGTCGAGCAACTGCCGCAGCAGCAATCCCCCCACCAGTCCGCTCGCCCCGGCAATCAAAGCTGTTCGCATGCTTGGAGCGTGGTCGCCTCTCAATCAAGCGCAAGCGGAGGACGGCAATGGGCGAACTCATTATTGAGGATCGCCAGATAGACTGACGCTAGCCCAGTTATTTCATACTTTGCTCTCCAGCGAAGCCCCAGAATGTTCAGAGATTCGTCCGGCCGTCGTCGGCGCCATGGCATCCGGGCTGATGACAAAACCGCCAGGCGGTTTTGTTTTTTAGCCCGCATTTTCTGCCCGCTTTCGATGACACGCGGTCCATCCGCAGTTGGACGAACAGAAAAGTCGCTGGGAGGGTGAAAGATGCGGGCTAGGCGGCAGGGACGCAGGTGACTTTTGGAGGGCCCGTCTCCTTGGCCGGGCGACGGCCCGGACAAACACCGGGTTTGCTGCGCCAAACAACGGCGCGACGGGCCGCGGTCCGTCGGGAGACGGACCCTCCACCCGATCCAATCAACAGGCTATTTTGCGAACCTCAGTAGGCAGGGCGAGTCGCTTACCGCGCCGTAGCCTTGGCGAAGGCAGGTTCTCGACGAGCCGCGCGCACTCTCGGGGACAATGCCGGAAGGATGTCGGACTGTCGCTTCGCTTGGTCCGCCCTACCCATGTATTTTTTGTGCAAAAAGCAGATAAGACCTCCTCATTTGCCATTCCGCGGCGTCTGCGCTTACTGCCAGCATGCTTCTGATCCGGCGCCAGGATGACGGCAAACGCTCCTACACGGCAATTTTCCTGCCGGGCGAACCCGCCCGGGTCTGCCCGACTTCGGATTACGAGCACGCGCGGGTCCTGCAGATTTTCAAGCAGGACCGGCCGTACCAGGACGTGCTGAATGATTTTACCGACTATGGGATCGGGCAGGATGGGCCGCCCCCAGGAATCGGCCGACAGACTGCGAGGCTGCTGGCCCCGCCTCCACTTTAGATTTGTCCGCCGCCTCCCTTCGCGCTCCACTGCGGACGTGAGCGACCTCGTCCCACCCCCTGAAACCAAGCGCCGGGACTTTCGGAATTTCTTTTCGTCGGTGCGATACGCCCTGGAGGGATTTTGGGCGGCGATGAAACACGAGCCGTCCTTCCGCGAGGACCTCATCTTCGTCCTCATCCTCACCCCGTTTGCGATCATTTTGCCGGTCAACGCCGTGTCCACGGCCGTGATGATCACCGCGCTGTTTCTTATCGTCATTGCCGAGCTGCTGAATTCCGCCATCGAGTGGACCATTGACGACATTTCACTCGCGAAGCGTCCGTTCGCCAAGCGGGCGAAGGACATGGGCAGCGCGGCGGTCTTCCTCGCCTACCTCAACTGCATCGTGGTCTGGGCCATTATTCTTTTCTCGAACTGGGACCGCATCGCGAAGCTCGAATTCCTCCGCTGGCCGCCGCCGTTTCTGCCGTAGGCCGTGACCGGCGCCGCGCGCCCGCCTGACCGGACGCCGCATCGACTTCAGCGGTGCGTTGGTTTTGCAGACGTAAACTGTCAGCTTGCAGGCCGGGATAGTATTGCTCGCCTGGGGATTGGGCCTGGTTCGGGACACTAACCAACAAGGGTTTCCCAGAGCCTGCCTGGCTCCGCTAAGGCGTGACGGGCATAAAGCCCGACTACGGTATGCCGGCGTGATTTGGAGTTGAGCGCCCTACCGCATCCTTCCGAAAAAATACGTCGCCAGCCCCACCATCGCCAGATTCGGCATGAGGGCGGCCCACACGGGTTCGAGCAGGCCTTTGCCCCCGAGCACGGTGGCTAAATTGGTCAGAATGTAATAGGTGAAGAAAAGCCCGATGGACTTAGACACCCCGACCGCCGGGCTGACCCGCACACCGGACATGGCGAAGGGGATGGCAATGGCCAGAATGATCAGCGGTCCGATGGTGTCGGCCAGCAGGCCATAGTAGCGCACCTCGTAGCGGACCACCTTGGGGTTTTCCTCGGAGGAAAAATAATCCACGATGCGTCCCAGCTCGTTGAAAGACAGCTCGGTGGGCTTGCGATCAATGAGCAGCATGAGCGACGGATCCTCGTGGAAGTACGGAATGGTTTTTTCGGCAAAGGCGACCGTGCGCTGCAACTCTCCCCGCTCCGGGTCGAACCACATCTCCCGGCCTTGCTTGAACGTCCAGGACTGGCGGATGACATCGTAGCGGGCCTCCCGTGCCAGGAGGCGGGTTTTTTCGCGGCGGTGTCCATCCAGTTCCGACACGGTAACCCCGTAGGCCGTCTGGGTAAAGCGGCTGTAGCGGTTGATGAACCACATGCGATTCTGCCGCTGGTTGTCGAAGACCACACTGGCGACCAAGCCCAACGTGCCGCCGGGGGCCGTCCGCGCCTCCGCGCGGTATTGGAAGCCCTCGAGCAGGCTGCGCGACGCCTCCACGGACCACGGTACCACGCGGGCATTGAGCAGGAGAGACACGCCGCAGAAAACAATCCCGGCCATCCACAGGGCGCGGGTGGTGGCGAAGATATTCAACCCGGCCGAGCGCACCGCCGTGAGTTCGTTGTTGCGGTGCAGCTTGGTCAGCACGAACAGCAATGAGAGCAGCATGGAAAGCGGCAGCACGATCGACAGGTAGCTCGGCATCAGCGTGGCGTAATAGAGCAGCATGTCGCCCAGCCCCGCGCCAATTTGGATGAGTTCGCGGAAATTATCGTAGAGCGCCTGCATCATCAGCACGCCCATGGTGGCGGCGAGGAGCAGGACGAGCATTTTGAGCCACTCGCGGAGAAGATAGCGGTCGAGGATATTCAAGCCGCGGCGAGTGAAGCAGGCCGGCGGGGCGGCGCAAAGCCGAATATGCCGTGTTTGGGGTTTGCACCGACCGGCGCGGCAACTTCAGTCATGGGCCATGTCCACCGCCCACCGCCTCGCCGCTCTCCTCGCCGGGGCCTTTTTCGCCGCCACCGCCCTGTCCGCCGGGGACACCATCAAGATCGGCCAGTATGGCGCTTTTACCGGCAAGGACGCCGATTTTGGCCTCGCCGCCCGCAAGGGTGTCATTCTCGCCGTCGAGGAGGCCAACGCCGCCGGCGGTGTGCTCGGTAAAAAAATCGAACTCCTGATCGAGGACAACCAGTCCAAACTGGGTGAATCGGCCACCATCGCGAAAAAATTCGTGTCCCGGGACAAGGTTGTGGCCGTGCTCGGCGGCAATACCTCCACCAATTCACTCGAGGCCGCCCCCGTCTACCAGAACGCGAAGATCCCGATGATCGCCATCACGTCCACCAACCCGCGCGTGACGGAAATGGGCGACTACATTTTCCGCGTCTGCTTCATCGATCCCTTCCAAGGCGCCGCCCTGGCCAAGTTCGCCCAGCAGACCCTCCAGGTGAAAAAGGTCGCTGTGCTTACCTCGGTGAACAACGCCTACAGCGTCGGACTCTCCAAAGTTTTCCGGGAACGCTTCACCGCCGGCGGTGGCACCATCGTAGCCGACCAGAAGCACAACGAGGGAGACAAGGATTTCCGCGCCCAGCTCACGGCGGCGAAGGCCGCGGGAGCTGAGGCGATTTTGCACTCCGGCAACTACACCGAGGGCGCCCTCATCTGCAAACAGGCCCGGGCGCTCGGGTTCACCGGGGCGCTCTTCGGTGGCGACGCTTGGGAAGGACCCGATCTCGTGGCGATCGGCGGCCGGGCGGTCGAGGGCGTCTATTATTCCACGCACGCCTCCTCCGAGACCCCCACACCGGCCATGCAGAATTTCGTCCAGCGCTACCGGGCGCGCTGGAACGGCGAGACCCCCAACTCCACCACCACCCTCGGCTACGAGGCCGCCCGGCTGCTCTTTGATGCGATGCGCCGCGCCGGCACCACGGAGAGCACCGCCCTGCGCAGCGCCATCGCCGCCACCAAGAATTTTGCCAGCGTCACCGGCAACATCACGCTCGACGAGAAGCGCAACGCCTCGAAGCCCGCCATGATCATCGTGATCAGGGACGGCCAGGCCAAGTTCGTCGAAGCCGTCCAGCCCTAAGGGGTCGCCAACCCCAGTTGAGGGTTGAGTGTTGAGGGTTGAGAGTTTGCATTGCCGCATGCTCCGCACCCTCCCCTCCCTCGTCTGCGCCCTGCTGTTGGCTGCCGCGACCGCGGCGCCGGCGACGATCAAGATCGGCGAATACGCCTCCCTCACCGGCAAGGAGGCGGCCTACGGCGACACCTCCCACAAGGGCACCCTCCTGGCTATCGAGGAACTCAACGCCAACGGCGGCGTCCTCGGCCAACCGCTCGAACTGCTCACGGAGGACAATCAGTCCAAGCAGGGGGAGTCCGCCACGGCGGTGAAAAAACTCATCTCCCGCGACCACGTCGTGGCGATTCTCGGCGAAGTCGCCTCCATCCGTTCCCTCGAGGCCGCACCGGTGATCCAAAACGCCCGGATTCCGATGATCGCGCCCTCCTCCGTGAATTCCAAGATCACCGAGGTCGGCGACTACATTTTCCGCGTCTGCTTCGTCGATGCCTTTCAAGGCAATGTCCTCGCCAAGTTCGTGGGGGCAACCCTCAAGGTGAAACGCGTCGCCATCCTCACCTCCGTCTCCAACGCCTACAGCGTCGGCATGACGAAGATATTCCAGGAGCGCTTCCTTGCCGACGGCGGAGCGGTCGTCGCCGGGCAGAAATACTCCGAGGGCGACAAGGACTTCCGCGCCCAACTCACCGCGGTCAAGGCCGCGGGCGCCGATGCCATCTTCGCCTCCGGCTACTACACCGAGGCCGCCCTCATCTGCAAACAGGCCCGCGCGCTCGGCCTGACCATCCCCATCTTCGGCGGGGACGGTTGGGACGCCCCACCCCTGCTCGGGATCGGCGGCGCGGCGATGGAGGGCACTTATTTCAGCACGCATTACTCGCCCGACAACCCCAGCCCCGAGGTGCAAAACTTCAACCAACGCTACCAAGCCCGCTGGGGGACCGTTCCGGACGCCTGGGCCGCGCTCGGCTACGACTCCGCCATGGTGCTCGCCGACGCCCTCCGCCGCGCCGGCGCCGCCGAGCCGAAGAAAATCCGCGACGCCCTCGCCGCCACCAGGGATTTCCCGGCCGTCACGGGTCACATCACCATGGACGCCAAGCGCAACGCCTCCAAGTCCGCGGTTATTTTGACCATCAAGGACGGAAAATATAAATTCGTCACCTCGGTGGCGCCATAATTTCGCCAGACCTGTAGCGGCGGTCTATGACCGCCGAACGAACACCAAGCCCCATGCGTCTGACCTCCGCCACCTGCCTCGCCTTATTGCTTGCGCTCCCTCTCGCCGCGGCGGACACGATCAAGATCGGCGAATTCGCCTCGCTCACGGGCAAGCAGGCTTCGTTCGGCCAGACCAATCACCGCGGCGCCGTGTTTGCCGTCGAAGAAATCAATGCCGCCGGCGGCGTCCTCGGTCGGAAACTTGAACTGGTGACCGAGGACACCCGCTCGCTGCCGGGCGAGGCCGCCACCGTGGTGAAAAAACTTCTGGGCCGCGACAAGGTCGTCGCCGTCATCGGCGAAACCGGCTCGTCCGCCGCCCTCGAAGCCGCGCCCCTCTGCCAGACCGCCCGGGTCCCGATGATTTCCGCCACCGCCACCAACCCCCGCGTGACCGAGGCGGGCAGCTACATCTTCCGCGCCTGCTTCATTGATCCCTTCCAAGGCACCGTACTGGCCAAGTTCGCCGGCCGCACCCTCCGGGCCCGCCGCGTTGCCCTCCTCGTTTCCGCGGGCAACGCCTACAGCGTCGGCCTCGCCAAGTATTTCAAGGCCGACTTCACCGCCGCCGGGGGCGAGATCAGCGCCGAGCAAAAATACTCCGAGGGCGACAAGGACTTCCGTGCGCAGCTCACCGCGATCAAGGCGGCGAAGCCGGACGCCCTCTTCGCTACCGGTGACTACGCCGAGTCGGCGCTCATCTGCGTGCAGGCCCGCCAACTCGGTCTGACTGTGCCGATCTTTGGCGGCGATACCTGGGATTCCCCGGCGCTCGTCGCGATCGGCAGCAAGGCGGTCGAGGGAGGATTTTTCTCCGCGCACTTCTCGCCCGATGCCCAGGACCCCGCCGTGCAGGGATTCGTGCAGCGTTTCCGCCAGCGCTGGGGCGAGGCGCCGGACACCGGCACGTCGCTGGGCTACGACGCCGTCATGGTCCTCGCCGACGCCCTCCGCCGCGCCGGCTCAACCGAGGGCGGCAAGCTGCGCGATGCCCTGGCCGCCACGAAGGATTTCGCCGGCGTAACCGGTCGCATCACCATCGATGCCCAGCGCAACGCCTCGAAGTCCGCTGTGATTTTCACCGTCAAGGACGGCAAGTTCGTCTACCTGGAGTCGGTGGCGCCGTGAGAAAAGTTGAAAGTTGAAGGAAGAAGTCGAACTGTCGCGCCCGATGTTTAATTTCGAGAAACTGGACGCCTGGAAAAAGGCGATCACGCTGGCCAACGCCGTCTACGCGGCGACCAAGTCCTTCCCGCCGGATGAGCGCTTCGGCTTGACCAACCAGCTGCGGCGCGCCGCTGTTTCCATTTCCTCCAACCTGGCGGAGGGCTGTTCACGTTCTTCCCGGCCCGATTTCGCCCGCTTTGTCGAAATTGCCGCCGGCTCCGCGTTCGAGGTCGCCTCCCAAGTGGCAATTGCCCGCGATCAAGGCTACTTGAGCGCCGCCCAGTTCCAATCCATCCAGGACGCAGCCCTGGAAATCACCCGCATGCTGAGCGGTCTTCGCCAGACCTTGTTACGCGGCCAGAGCTGAATTTGCTTTCAACTCTCAACCTTCAACTTTCAACTTCGTTCCCCCTGACCGAATTCCTGCAGCAACTGCTCAACGGCATTTCCCTCGGCGCGATCTTCGCCCTGATCGCGCTGGGCTACACCATGGTCTACGGCGTGCTGCGCTTCATCAATTTTGCGCACAGCGACGTGTTCATGATCGGCGCGTATATCGGTTATTATCTGGGCCGGCTTGTGCCCGAGCACACCCTCTGGGGCGGCCTGGCCGCGCTCGCCG
>JANMVS010000145.1:0-10421 GCA_031392885.1 Verrucomicrobiota bacterium | reverse complement strand
AAGGCCGTCATCGTCCGCACGCGCGCCCCGCTGCGCCGCGCCGATGGCAGCTACCTGCGCTTTGACAGCAACGCCGTGGTCATCATTGGCGAGGACGGCAATCCCCGGGGTACCCGCATTTTCGGCCCGGTCGCCCGCGAGCTCCGCGCCAAGAATTACATGAAGATCATCTCGCTCGCTCCGGAGGTCCTCTAACATGCAGAAGTTTCACATCAAACGTAACGACGTCGTCATGGTCATCGCCGGCTCCCACAAGGGCAAGCAGGGCAAAGTCCTGGAAATTCGCGCCGCCAAGAACCGGGCGGTCGTCGAGGGCGTGGCCATGATCAAGAAGCACCTCAAGAAGTCCCCGGAAAATCCCCAGGGCAAAATCGCCGAGCGCGAGGGCACGATTCATGTGTCGAATCTCATGCTCCTGACGCGCTACGGGCAATCGAAGCGCGCAAAGCCCGCCCCCGCGACGGCCAAGGCCTGAGCCGAGCCCCTCGCTTCTATTTTTATCAACCCTTAAGCATCCGGCTCGGAAACCCGGTCGCCCCCATGAGCAAACAACTCACTCCCCTGCAAAAACATTACTTCGAGACGGTCGTGCCCGCCATGACCGCCGCGCGCGGCTACAAGAACAAGCACCAGTTGCCGAAGCTTGAGAAGATCGTCCTCAACACCGGCATTGGCGCGGAAGCCGACAAGAACATCATCGCGGAAACCGCCCGCGACATGGGTCTGATTGCCGGCCAGAAGCCGGTGCTGAACCGTTCGAAGAAGGCCATCGCCAACTTCAAGTTGAAGCCCAACCAGATTACCGGCTGCCACGTCACCCTGCGCGGCGAGAACATGTGGCACTTCTTCATGCGCCTGCTGGCGGTCGCGCTGCCTTCCATCCGCGACTTTCGCGGCGTGGCCAACAAGTTGGACGGCCAGGGCAACTACACCATCGGCATTACGGACTTCACCATCTTCCCGGAGATCGTGGTCGAAAACAACAAGCGCCAGATGGGCCTGGATATCACCTTTGTGACCTCCGCCGAGACCGATGACGAAGCTCGCGAATTTTTGAAACTCATGGGCATGCCTTTCCGTCGCATCGAGCCTGTGCCCGTCAAGACCACTGCTGCCTAACCCTTATCGCGCCATGCCGAAAACCTCCGCCATCGAACGCAACAAGAAGCGTATCCGCCTCACCGAAAAGCACGCCGTCAAGCGGGCTGAGCTGAAGGCCATCCTGGCCAATCCGGCCACCACGGACGTGGAGTTCTTCGCCGCCCAGAAGAAGCTCGCGAAGCTGCCCCGCAATTCCTCCAAGGTCCGCATCCGCAACCGCTGCTCGCTCAGCGGCCGCCCGCGCGGCTTTCACCGCCGCTTCGGCGTCTCCCGGATCACGCTCCGCGAGCTTGCGCTCGCGGGCAAAATTCCCGGCGTCACCAAGTCCTCCTGGTAAATTTATTCCCGCCGGAAGTTTAAGCGCCTTAGGCGCTCGGATATGATCCGCCGGGCCCACCAACCAACCTCCATCCATGACCGATCCAATCAGTGATTTTCTGACCCGCCTGCGCAATGCGTCGAAGGCCGGTCTCGCCGTGTGCGTTTCCCCGCACTCCAAACTTCGCGAAAGTCTCGCCGGCATCCTCAAGGCCGAGGGCTTTGTCCGCGATGCCACCGCCGGCACCGATGAACGCGGCCACAAGACGGTTGTCGTCACGATGAAATACGTCGACGGCGCCCCGGTCATCACCGGCCTCAAGCGCACCTCGACCCCCGGCCGCCGCATCTATAGCGGCTACGCGGAGATCCCGCGCGTCCTCAACGGCCTCGGGCTCTCGATCATTTCCACCTCCAAGGGTCTCATGAAGGACCAGGACGCCCGCCGCAACAAACTCGGCGGTGAACTCGTCTGCACCGTCTGGTAAGGAATCCACCACCATGAGCAGAATCGGCAAACAACCCGTCCTAATTCCTGACAAGGTCAAAATCGACATCCAAGGCACCACCGTGTCGGTCGAAGGCCCCAAGGGCAAAGTCTCGAAGACTTTCGCCTCCGTCGTTAAAATCGAGAAGAAGGACAACACGGTCCTCGTCTCGCCTACCGAGGAGACCCGTTTTTCCCGCGCCATGTATGGCACGGCCCGCTCCGTGATCGCCGGCATGGTCAAGGGCGTCAGCGTCGGCTACCTCAAGGAGCTGGAAATCCAGGGCGTCGGCTTCAAGGCCAACCTCAAGGGCAGCAAGCTCGACCTCGCGCTGGGCTATTCCCATCCCATTCTTCACGATATTCCCGCGGGCATCAAAGTCACCGTCACCGATCAGACCAAGTTGAAGATCGAGGGCGCGGACAAGCAGCTCGTCGGTCAGGTCACCGCGGAAATCCGCGCCTACTATCCGCCCGAGCCTTACAAGGGCAAGGGCGTGCGCATTGTCGGCGAGCACGCCGAGCGGGTCCGTCGCAAGGAAGGCAAAACCGTCGCCTAACCGCACCACCACCCATGAAAACCGTTTACAAAGCCCAGCTCCTCCAGAAGCGCAAATGGCGCATCCGCAAGAAAGTGACCGGCACCGCCGTGCGCCCGCGCCTCAGCGTCAAATTCTCCGGCAAGCACATCTATGCGCAGGCCGTCAACGACGACACCGGCACGACCCTGGTGTTTCTCTCCACCCTCGATCCCGAGACCCGGAAATCGAAGGTAAAGGGCAATGTGACCGGGGCCAAATCACTCGGCGCCGCCTTTGCCGTCAAGGCCAAGGCCGCCGGCATCACCGGCGTGGTCTTCGATCGCAACGGCCGTCTCTACCACGGTCGGGTGAAAACCTTTGCCGACGCCGCCCGCGAGGGCGGCCTGCAGTTCTAATCTCCGCCCATGAATTACAATTCCACCAGATCGTCTTCCGGTCCCCGCTCGAACAAAGAATCGGCCGAACCCGGCATGTTTGAGTAAGTCGACTACATCAATCGCGGTGCCAAAGGGGTGAAGGGCGGCCGCCGCTTCAGCTACTCCGCGCTCTCCGTCGTGGGCGATGGCAAGGGCAACGTCGGCATCGGCTACGGCAAGGCCAATGAGGTCCCCGATGCCATCAAGAAGTCCACGGAGTCCGCCAAGAAGCGCATGGTCTCCGTGAAGCTCAAGGGCAGCACCATCCCGCACGAGGTGCTCGGCGAGTACGATGGGGGCAAGGTGTTCCTCCGGCCCGCTTCCACCGGCACCGGCCTGATTGCCGGCGGCGGCGTCCGCGCCGTCCTCGAGGCGGCCGGCGTCCACAACGTGCTCACCAAGTCGATGGGGTCCAAGAATCACATCGCGGTCGTGCACGCGACGTTGAACGGCTTGCGCAAGCTTCGCCTCGAAGCAGACTTCAAGGCCCTCCGCGCCTAATTAACCCAACTCCGAGTCGTCCCTCGTTTCCGGGGGACGGCGCCACCATCAGGAATCACTAAAATGCGTCTCCATAATCTTACGAATGTCCCCGGTGCCGTGCACCGCAAGAAGCGTGTCGGCTGCGGCGAAGGCGGCGGCCACGGCAAGACCTCCACCCGCGGCGGCAAGGGCCAGAGCGCCCGTTCCGGCAGCTCCATCCGCCCCGGTTTCGAAGGCGGCCAGATGCCCCTTTACCGCAAACTCCCGCATCGCGGCTTCAACAACTACGAATTCCGCACCTTCTATGCCGTCATCAACGTCGGCGATCTGGCGAAACTCGACGCGGCGATCACGGACGTGAATGCCGAAGTGCTGGCCCAGGCCGGCCTGGTGCGCGCGGGCATTACGAGGCTCAAGATTCTCGGTGACGGCGAAATCGGCCGTGCCCTCAAGGTTTCCGCCCAGAAATTCACCGGTTCCGCCAAGGCCAAGCTCGAGAAGGCTGGCGGCCAGGCCATCACGGTCTGAGCCGGCTAGGGTGGTCCCGCCGCCCGCGTCTTCCGTAACTTCGCTCCCCGTCCCTTCAAAATGTTTTCCGCCTTCACGAACTCCCTGAAAATCCCCGAGCTCCGCTCGCGGATTCTCTATACGCTCGGCCTGCTGTTTGTGGCGCGCGTTGGCGCGCATATTCCGCTGCCCGGCATCGACCCGAAGCCGCTGCAGGCGTTCTTCGCGGACCAGACGGCCAACGGCGGCGGCGGCCTGGTGGGCTTGTACAACATGTTCACGGGTGGCGCGCTCGTGAAGGGCGCCGTGTGCGCGCTGGGCATCATGCCCTATATCAGTGCGTCCATCATCTTTCAGCTCCTCACCGCGGTGGTGCCGATGCTCAGCCGGCTGCAGCAGGAAGGCGACGTCGGCCGCCAGAAGCTGACGCAATATACCCGCTACGCCACCGTCATCATCTGCCTGGTCCAGGGCATCCTGCTGATTCTCGCCCTCGAGAATCCGGCTCGTCTCTTCTCCGGCTTTGATGTCAACCACTACGGCCAGATCGTGATTGTCAGCAAATTCTGGTTCATGGTGCAGTCCACGATCTTCATGACCGCCGGCACGATGTTGCTCATGTGGCTCGGTGAACAGGTCACCCAGCGCGGGATTGGCAATGGCGTCTCCCTGTTGATTACCGTCGGTATTCTCGCCGATCTTCCCGGGGCGGCGGTGGCGACCTACCAGTTGTTTTTTGCCCCGATCGGCGTCGTCAAACTCGGTCTGCCGCAGGCCGGCATGATGTTCGCGCTCTTCATCATCGTGACCATGGGCATCATCGCGGTCACGCAGGGTCAGCGCAAAATTCCGGTGCAATATGCCAAGCGCGTCGTCGGGCAGAAGGTTTACGGCGGGCAGAGCTCGTTCCTCCCGCTGAAGGTCAATTATTCCGGCGTCATGCCCGTGATCTTCGCCAGCGCCATTTTGCTCTTCCCGCAGCAAATCATGTCCCAGGCTGGCGCGGCGTTTAACATCCGCTTCCTGAGCGAATTTGCGGCCGATCTCCTGCGCGGGCACCCGATCTATTACATCGGCATGGGCTCGCTCATTCTTTTCTTCAGCTATTTCTGGGTCTCCGTCATGTTCAAGCCGATTCAGATCGCCGACGACCTCAAGAAATATGGCGGCTACATCCCGGGCGTCCGCCCGGGTGAGCCGACCGCCAGCTTCCTGGATTTCATCATGACGCGCCTGACGCTGGCGGGAGCCATCTTTCTGACCATCATTGCGATCATCCCCGACGTGCTGCTGTTTGAATTGTCGGTCCCGCCGCGGGTGGCTTATTTCTTCGGCGGCACCGGCATGTTGATCACGGTCGGGGTCATTCTCGACACCATGCGCCAGATCGAAACCTTCCTCCTGCAGCGCCATTACGACGGCTTCCTGAAAAAAGGCCGCATTCGGGGCCGCAGCACCTCCGCCAATGTCGCCCTCGGCGAGGCGGCGAGCGACAAGTCGGTTATGCAACTGACTGCGGTCATGGTGGTTATTCTTTTGGTTGGCCTGACCGCATGGGCCGTCCGGCACTTTGCTCTTTAACACTTTACTTCGGTGAACAGGGCTGAACACTCCAGCCCCTTTTCCCCTTTCGCCTCGGCGAAAGCGAAGGTCCTTCTCCTTGGTCCCTCCGGTCCGCATTTTGCGGACTTGGTGCTCCAAGGTCGTTCTTTGAATTTTGAGCACGTCTCTCCTGCGTTTCTCGTGCAACAGGAGATTTCGCGACGCACGCCGCTCGGCCAACAGGCCGCGCTGGCGATCACGCGCGGCTCCGCCGTGCCTGACCAGCTCCACCTCGCAGTGATGCGCAAGTGGTTTTGGGCGCGCAAACCCGATGCGGGATTCCTTCTCGAAGGTTTTCCGGCTACGCTGCTCCAAGCGTTGGTGTTCGACGAGTGGCTCGAAGCCCGGGGTGAAACTCTCACCTCCGGTTTCGCCGCCGCCCCGCTCTCCGCGGAACCCGTCGTCACCCACTACCGCACTCAAGGGCTCCTCCTGGGAGCCATTCCCGCCGCCGCCTGATGATTCCGCTTAAAAATTCGGAAGCCATCAAACGGATGCGCGAATCCTGCGCCATCGCCGCCACCATTCTGGCGCGGCTGAAGGCGCAGGTCCGTCCCGGTATTACGACCTACGACTTGGATCAAATCGGCCGCGATCTCATTGCCTCGTTTGGCGCCCGCAGCGCGCCCTACGGTTACCAGCACGGCTCCGGCCGCCCGTATCCCGCCTATACCTGCCTCTCGGTCAACGAAGAGGTGGTCCACGGCATCGGCTCCCTCAAGCGCATCCTGCGCGACGGGGACATCATCTCGGTCGATGTCACGGTCGAATACCAGGGCTACATCGGCGACAACGCCGTCACGGTTCCGGTCGGCGCCATCGCTCCCCGGGTCGCCGAATTGCTGCAGGTATCCGAAGCCGCCCTCACGCTGGGTATCCGGCAGGCGGTCACCGGCAACCGGATCGGTGACATCTCCCACGCGGTGCAGACCTACGTCGAGGCCCACGGCTTCAGCATCGTCCGCGAAATGGTCGGCCACGGGGTCGGCCGCGCGATGCACGAGGAACCGCAGATCCCGAACTTCGGCCGCCGCCACTCCGGGGATAAAATCAAACCCGGCATGACGCTCGCCATCGAGCCCATGGTCAACCTCGGCCGCCCCGAGGTCCGCACTCTCGCCGACGGTTGGACGGTTGTCACCCGCGACAGTTCGCCTTCCTCCCACTTCGAACACACCGTGCTCACGACTGATTCCGGCCCCGAGATCCTCACGATCCCCCGCGCCGTCTCCTGAAAAATTTCCTTCCTCCACTCTCAACTCCTAACTCCCACTCCTATGCCTCGTCTCCTCGGCGTCGAACTCCCCGCCAAAAAGAAAATCGGCTATTCCCTCCGGTATATCTACGGCATCGGCCCTGCCCGGGCCGACCTCATCATCGCCGCCGCCAGCCTCGATGCCAACATGCGCGCCTCGGACCTGACCGAGGAGCAGTTGAACAAGATTCTCCATATCATCACCGACAACAAGTGGGTGGTGGAGGGTGATCTGCGCCGCGACATCGCCGGCAATTTGAAGCGCCTCCAGGCCATCAATTGCTACCGGGGCATCCGCCACCGTCGCGGCCTGCCGGTCCGCGGCCAGCGGACCAGCACCAACGCCCGCACCCGCAAGGGTCCGCGCAAGACCGTTGGCGTCACCAAGGTCAAGGAAGTCTAATCTTAAAACCACATCTCCATGTCCGAAGAGAAATCAGTGCCCAAGAAGGAAAAGACCCCTAAGAAGGTCGCCGCTGCCGACGCCGCCCCCGCGGCTGAGGCCAAGCCTGCCAAGGAAAGGTCCGCGAAGGCGCCCGCCGCCGCCGCGACCGCTCCGGCGGCCCCCGTCGAGCTCGTCGGAGGCGTGCCAAAGTCCGTCACCGCCGAAGACCTCCTCAAGGAGGAGCTTTCTTCCGTCAAGGTCCGCAAGGCCAAGGGCTCGAAGAACGTCACCTCCGGCATCGCGAATATCGCCGCCACCTTCAACAACACCATCGTGTCGATTACCGACGCGAAGGGTAACGTCATTTCCTGGTCCAGCGCCGGCAAATGCAATTTCCGCGGTTCGCGCAAGTCCACCGCCTACGCCGCCCAGGTCGTGGCGCAGGATGCCGCCCGCAACGCCATGGCCCACGGGCTGAAGGAAGTGCAGATCCGCGTGAGCGGTCCCGGCCTCGGCCGCGACTCCGCCATTCGTGGTCTCCAGGCCATCGGCTTGGAGATCTCCTCCATCATCGACGTCACCCCGGTGCCGCACAACGGCTGCCGCCCGCGCAAGCGTCGTCGCGTCTGAGGCCCGGCGCGCGCTCTCCGCTCTCAACTCTTCAATCTCAAATCCAGGACTCAACCATGGCTCGCTACACAGGACCATCCACCCGCATCAGCCGTCGCTTCGGCCAGTACATCATCGGTTCGCCGAAAGTGCTCGAGCGCCGTAATTTTCCGCCCGGCCAGCACGGCCCGAAGTCGCGCCGCAAGCTCTCCGAGTATGCCGTCGGCCTCGCGGAAAAACAGAAGCTTCGTTTCATCTACGGCCTGCTGGAGCGCCAGTTCCGCCGCACGTTCGCCATCGCCAAGAAGGAACGCGGCGTCACCGGCGAGCGCTTCCTGCAGCTCCTCGAGACCCGGCTGGACAGCGTCGTCTACCTGCTCGGTTTCGCCAAGAGCCGCGCGGCCGCCCGCCAGCTGGTCAACCACGGCCACGTCCGTGTCAACGGCCGCAAGGTCGACATTGCCAGCTACTCCGTGCTGCAGGGCGACGAGGTCGAGATGAAGGCCGTCAACTCCTCCCGCCAGCTCGCCACCCGCGCCATCGAGGAAAATCGCGCGCGGGTCGTCCCCGGCTGGCTCACGCGCAACGATGAGGCCCTCAAAGGCACCGTCACCCGTCTGCCCACCCGCGACGAGATGGAGCCCTCCATCAACGAGCAGCTTATCGTCGAATACTACTCTCGCTTCTGAGCCGCTCCGGCTCGCCTCGCCTCCGCGCTTCACGCGGCGACGGGTCGGTTACTCCCTTCACCACTCCCAGTCACACTCAACTATTATTCCTGCCATGCCCAAGCGTCTCGGAAAGTTCGAAATTCCCTCCAAGCTCACCAAGATCGAAGAGGGTGCCACCAACACCTACGCCAAGTTCATCGCCGAGCCCTTCGAGGCCGGCTATGGGCACACGATTGGCAACTCCCTCCGCCGCGTCCTCCTCAGTTCCATTGAGGGCAGCGCCATCAGCTCGATCAAGATCGAGAGCGTCAACCACGAGTTCCAGAGCGTCGACGGCGTCGTCGAGGATGTGACCGACATCGTGCTCAACCTGAAGAAAATCCTCATCGTCGCGGAAAAGCGCGAGACGGTGAAACTGCACCTCAAGGTCAACCGCGAGGGTCCGGTCACCGCCGCCGACATCCAGGCCGACGCCAATATCAAGATCGTCAACCCCGACCAGGTCATCTGCACGCTCGACACGAAGCGCACCTTCGAGGCCGAGATCGAGATCAAGACCGGCCGTGGCTACTGCCCCGGTGAAAGCAACAAGAAGGAAGAGCAGGCCATTGGCGTCATTCCGATCGACTCGCTCTTCTCGCCGGTTCGCCTGGTGCGTTACGCCGTGGAGAACACCCGGGTCGGCCAGATCACCGATTACGACAAGCTCGTCCTCGAGGTCTGGACCAATGGCCGCATCACCCCGGATGACGCCCTCAAGCAGTCCGCTTCCATTCTCAAGCACCACCTCGACGTGTTCGACCGCGTCTCCCCGGAGGCCTACGAGTTTGAGAGCGTGGCCGCCGAGGTTTCCGAGGAGCAGAACAAGCTCCGCAAGCTCCTCAACATGTCGGTCAACGAAATCGAGCTCTCCGTCCGTGCGGCGAATTGCTTGAACAACGCCAACATCACCACCGTCGGCGAGCTGGCCATGAAGACCGAGCAGGAGATGCTCAAGTATCGCAATTTCGGCAAGAAGTCCCTCAACGAGATCAAGGAAAAGCTCGAAGCCCTCGGCTTGTCCCTCGGCATGAAGTTCGACGAGCGTCTCCTCGACACCAAGAAGGAAGCCTAAGGGAAAGTAGCGGGCATCGAGTAGCGGGTCGCGAGCATAGCAGCTCCGCTCGCCGCTCGAATCCTGCTCGCTACCCGCTACTCACCACTAATCTCGGTTCTCGCGCCGTCCGCTGCCGCCCAACGCTGCGACCGGATTGCCGATCGGGGACCGATAACACCAACACCCAATGCGTCACAATAAACATCACGCCTCCCTCGGCGTCACCCGCGAGCACCGCCAGGCGATGCTCTCCAACATGGGCGCCAGCCTCATCAAGCACGGTCGCATCGAGACCACGCTGACCAAGGCCAAGGCCCTCCGTCCCTTCATCGAGAAGGTCATCACCAAGGCCAAGAACGCCGCGACGGCCGCCGAGAAGAAGGACGCCCTCCATCTCCGCCGCATGGCCCTCAAGGACATTCGCGACGAAGGTGCCGTCACCCTCCTGTTTAACGAAAAGGCGGCCCAGTTCGCGAAACGCTCCGGTGGCTACACCCGGATCTACAAGCTCGGCCCGCCGCGCCTCGGCGATGCCGCCGAGATGGCGATCATCGAGCTCATCGCCGCCGAGGACGAGGGTTACTCCAAGTCCCGGGGCAAGAAGAAGAGCGCCAGGAAGTCCGGGGGCAAGAAAGCCGCCGCGACAACCGACATGCCCTCCGAAGCTTCAGCGAAGGAGGGAGTCGCTCCCGCGGCCGCCCCCCAGGCCTAAGCGGTCGGGCGAGTCCTCCGGACGAGCCGTCCGCTGCACCCCTCTCCCCGCGCCGACCGCCCCGTCGGCGCGTTTTTCTTTCCCCTTGGCGTCGACGCTGCTTCGTGCGAAATTGCCGCGGTGGATGCCCCGCCTGATTTTACTTTTGCGATCGTCCTCTTTGGATTGCTGACGATCGGCCTGTTCAGTTTCCTCTGGACCTACTACGACCGCCGCGACCGCACACTCTACGACATG
>JANMVS010000123.1:0-1737 GCA_031392885.1 Verrucomicrobiota bacterium | reverse complement strand
GCTCTCGGCGTTGGTCACGAAGTAAGGCGACAGGTAGCCCTTGTCGAACTGCATGCCCTCGACGACTTCGAGGGTCGTCTCGATGGACTTGGCCTCTTCGACGGTGATGGTGCCGTCCTTGCCGACCTTGTCCATGGCGTCGGCGATGATGTTGCCGATGGTATCGTCCCAGTTGGCGGAGACGGTGGCGACCTGGCGGATTTCCTCGCGGTCATTGACCTTCTTGGAAACGCGCGCGAGCTCGGTGACGGCGGCCTCGACGGCTTTGTCGATACCGCGCTTGAGGTAGATCGGGTTGGCGCCGGCGGTGACGTTCTTCAGGCCCTCGCGGTAGATGCCCTCGGCGAGCAAGGTCGCCGTGGTGGTGCCGTCGCCGGCGCTGTCGGAGGTCTTGGAAGCGACTTCCTTCACCATTTGCGCGCCCATGTTCTCATAGGGATCAGGAAGCTCGACTTCCTTGGCGACGGTGACGCCGTCCTTGGTGACGGTCGGCGACCCGAATTTTTTGTCGATGACGACGTTGCGACCCTTCGGCCCCAGCGTGACTTTGACGGCGCGGGAGAGGATCTCGACGCCGCGGAGGATTTTCTGACGAGCGGACTCGTCGAACAGGAGTTGTTTAGCTGCCATAGTAGTACGTAATTAGTTGAGAGTTGAGGAGGGAGGACGGGATTAGCCGATGACGCCGAGGATGTCGTCTTCGCGGACCAGGGTGAATTTCTGGTCGTCGATTTTGACTTCGGTGCCGCCGTATTTGGAGATGAGGACCTTGTCGCCGACCTTCACTTCGAAGGGCGTGATCTTGCCGTTTTCATCCTTCTTGCCGGTGCCAAGGGCGATGACCTTGGCCTCCTGCGGTTTTTCTTTGGCGCTGTCCGGGATGATGATCCCGCCGCGAACTTGTTCTTTTTCCTCGATGTGCTGCACAAGCACGCGGTCACCGATGGGTTTGATATTTACTTTAGCCATATTGGTTTTTGTGGGGGTTGAGTTGATTATCTGGGATTAATAACGCGCGCCCGTTTCGGAGGAAACGAGCGCGCGTAAAAAGTTATTTCTTCTCGTCGTCGACAATCTCGACGTCGGCATCGACGACCTTGCCTTCGGATTTTCTGGCGGCCTTCGGTTCGGACGCCGGGCCGGCCTCCGTGGCCTCGGGCGCGGGACCGGCCGCCCCCGCGGCGCCGGCGGCACCCGCGGCCTGCGCTGCCTGATAAAGCTCGGCCCCGATTTTCGAAAGGGTTTCGAGCGAGGCTTTCATGCGGGCCGGATCGTTGCTCTCGAGTTCCTTCTTGGCGTCGGTCAGGGCAGCCTCAAATTTGCCCTTCACGTCGGCCGGGATCTTATCGCCCGCTTCCTTCAGGGTCTTTTCGAGCTGATAGATGGTCGTGTCGAGCTGGTTCTTGGCCTCGACCGCGTCCTTGCGCTTGGCGTCCTCGGCCGCGTTGAGTTCGGCCTCCTTGGTCATTTTCTCAACCTCTTCCTTCGAGAGGCCGGATGAACCCTGGATGGTGATTTTCTGCTCCTTGCCCGTGCCGAGATCCTTGGCGGAAACGTGGAGGATGCCGTTGGCATCGATGTCAAAGGTCACCTCGATCTGCGGCGCGCCCCGCGGCGCGGGCGGAATACCGTCGAGCTTGAAGGTGCCGAGATTCTTGTTGTCGCGCGCCATCGGGCGCTCGCCCTGCAGGACCACGATCTCGACGCCCGGCTGGTTGTCGCTGTACGTGGAGAAAG
>JANMVS010000153.1:0-1844 GCA_031392885.1 Verrucomicrobiota bacterium | reverse complement strand
GGAGCTTCTCGTGGCTACATGATGGAGGCTGGATGCTGCTGGACTTGGGTAGGGCGGGCCCGCTGGGCCCGACGCGAATGGCAAACGGCGCGCCCAGCGGTCACGCCCTACCACACCGCGGCGCACCTCGGGCTTTTTGCTTTGAATATGTGACGGGGCGGGTGATTGTGCCGATATCCCTGTTGCCATGCCGACTCCCCACCAGATCAAAGTCCTCGATTCCCACACGGGCGGCGAACCGACCCGGCTCGTGCTCGAAGGCGGCCCTGACCTCGGCTCCGGTCCCCTGAGCGACCGCGTGAAGCTTTTCCAGACCCAGCACGACCAGTTCCGCCGGGCGGTCGTCAGTGAGCCGCGCGGCTCGGAAGCTGTCGTCGGCGCTCTGCTCTGTACGCCGCACGACAAAACCTGCCAGTTTGGCGTGATCTTCTTCAACACCGTCGGATACCTTGGCATGTGCGGCCATGGCACCATTGGCGTCGTGGTCTCCCTGGCGCATCTCGGCCGCCTCAAGCCCGGCGCCGTGCGGCTCGACACCCCCGTCGGTCCGATCGAGGCCATGCTGCACGAAAATGGGGAGGTCTCCTTCACCAACGTGCCGAGCTACCGGAAGGAGAAGGACATTGAACTCTATCTGCCGGGTGTCGGCGATGTGTCGTGCGACCTGGCATGGGGCGGCAACTGGTTTTGCCTCATCGAGCATCACTCCCAGACCCTGGAGCTGTCCAATATTGCACAGCTTACCGAGTATTCTTCGCGCATCCGGCAGGCGGTCAGTGCCTCGGGGTTTCCCGACGTGGATCATGTTGAGCTCTTTGGCCCGTCAGCCAAGCCCGGGGTCAACAGCAAGAATTTCGTCCTCTGTCCCGGCAAGGCCTACGACCGTTCCCCCTGCGGCACCGGCACGAGCGCCAAGCTCGCCTGCCTCGCGGCGGACGGCAAACTGGCGCCCGGCGATGAGTGGGTGCAGGAAAGCATCGTCGGCAGTATTTTTCGCGGGAAATACCGCAAGCAGGGCGACAAGATCATCCCGACCATCACGGGCACGGCGTACGTGACCGGCGAGGGGACGTTGCTCTTGGCTCCAAACGATCCATTCCGGTGGGGCATTCGCTGAATGGATCAAGGTAGGGCGAGTCGTTCCCGCCGAGCCGCGGCTCATCCGGAGGATTTGCCCTGCCACCCAAAATGAAGAATTCGAAGTCAGTCATCATTTGCGGCGGGGGCATCGTCGGCCTCTGCTGCGCCTATTATCTGGCCCGGGAGGGCCGCACGGTGACGGTCCTCGAGCGTGACGGGGCGGACCGCGATCACTGCGCCCTCGGCAGTGCCGGCTATATTTCCCCCAGCCACGTCATCCCGCTGGCGGCGCCGGGCATGGTGTGGCAGGGAATGAAGTGGATGCTTGATCCCCGCAGCCCGTTCTACATCAAGCCGCGGCTGGACAGCGACCTGATGCGCTGGAGCTGGCTCTTTTGGCGCGCGTGCAACCGCCGTCAGGTTGGTCGGGCCGCCCCTATTTTGCGCGACCTCAGCCTGGGCAGCCGCGCTCTTTTCGAGGAATTGGACGACATCACGGGCCACACCTTTGAGCTGAAGAAGGAGGGCCTGCTCAATCTTTGCAAAACCCAGGAAGGGCTCGACCACGAGGCGCACGGACTCGCCCGGATTGCCCGCGAACTTGGCATCGAGGCCCAAGTGCTCGATGCCCGCCAGACGGCCGCGCTTGAGCCCGGGACCAAACTCGACATCGCGGGATCCGTTTATTTCCCAATCGATGCTCACCTGACTCCGGCGCGTTTCGCCCAGTCCCTCACGGCTGTACTGAAGGAGATGGGGGTGCG
>JANMVS010000066.1:0-12798 GCA_031392885.1 Verrucomicrobiota bacterium | reverse complement strand
GCCCAGCGCAACTTTGTCGACACCGGATCGGCCGCCACGGCCGAGGTGCTGGCCGGCCTGTTCATCGACGCCGGCCTGACCGTGGATGCGACCACCGCACAGGCGCTCTACACGGGTATCATGACGGACACGGGCCAGTTTCGTTTTCCCTCGACGACGCAGCGGGTTTTCCGGCTCTGTGCCGAATTGGTGGCCCACGGCGCCAACCCCGCGCAGGCCGGCATGGAACTGTTTGAGCGCGAGTCATCGGGCAAGCTCAAGCTCCTCCAGCATTACATCAGCTCGCTCAAATTCGAGTGCGACGGACGGGTCTGCCTCGGCGTCCTGCCCCACGGCATTTTCGAGGAGGTCGACGCGTCGGTCGAGGACACCGAGGGCTTGGTGGACTACGCCCGTTCCATCGAGGGCGTGGAAATCGGTGTGCTCATTGAGGAGCGGCCGGGCGTCATCAAGGCCAGTCTCCGCGCCAAGCACAGTTCCTACCGCATCGACACCGTCGCCAGTCAGTTCAACGGCGGCGGACACGCCAGTGCCGCGGGCCTGAATTGCTCCGACAGTCTGGCGAGTTTTTACACCCGGCTGGTGGCGGCCATCACGCGCCGTCTGGCCGAGGTCGACGCCGCCAAAAAATGAGCCTGCTCCCGCCGAAGGAACTCGAAGGTGTCCTGCTCGTGGACAAGCCGCAAGGCCTGACCTCGCACGATGTCGTGTACCATCTCCGCCGCAAACTGCAGATGAAGAAGATCGGGCATGCCGGCACCCTCGACCCGATGGCCACCGGGGTGCTCGTCATGCTCATCGGCAAGGCCACGCGCATTTCCCAATATCTGATGAGCGTCGACAAGGTCTACGAGGGCGAGGCCACCTTGGGGGTTACCACGGATTCGTCGGATGCCGAGGGTGAGGTGATGGAAACCCGGCCGGTGCCGGAGCTGACCGAGGCCCAGGTCCGCGAGGTGATGAAGGGCTTTCTCGGCGACCAGTATCAGATCCCCCCGATGCATTCGGCCATCAAGATTGGCGGCGTGCCGCTCTACAAGCTGGCGCGCAAGGGCGAAGAGGTGGAGCGTGAGCCGCGGTTCATCCGCATCGCCTCGTTCAACCTGCTGTCGTTGGCCTTGCCCAAGCTCACTTTCGATCTGCACTGCACCAAGGGGACCTACGTGCGGACGGTGGCGTCTGACTTGGGCAACAAGCTCGGCTGCGGCGCGCACCTGTCGGCCCTGCGCCGCACCGGCAGTGGCAAGTTCAGCATCGGCCAGTGCCTGCCGTTGGAGCAGATCGAGGCACTGTCGCTGCCGGAGATTGGGAAGCGCCTTATCCCGGTTTACGAAGCGGCGCCCAGCGTGGTGTTGTGAGGACCCTGCTCCAGTTCGACAGCCTCGCGCAGACGGCGCTGCCGCCGTCGCCGCTTCATTTGGCGATCGGCATGTTCGACGGCATCCACCTCGGCCACCAGTCGGTGATTGCGGCGGCCCGGCACTCGGCCCGCGCCGGCGGTGGCCTGGCCGGGGTGCTCACCTTCTGGCCGCATCCCAGCGCGCTGTTCCGTCCGGATAATCCTACGCGGTTGCTGATGCCGCCGGCGATGAAGCGGACGGTGCTGGGCCGGCTGGGCATTGATTGCCTCATCGAGCAGAATTTCTCCCGCGAGTTTGCCGGAATCGAGGCCCGCGATTTCCTGGCCTATCTGCAGCGCAGCCTGCCCTCGCTCACGGCGGTTTATGTGGGGGAGAACTGGCGCTTCGGCCGCGGGCGCAGCGGGGATGTGGCGTTGCTGATTGAGGAGGCGCGTAAAATCGGGCTCACGGTCTTCAGAGCCCCGCGCCTCAACCACAAGGGCGCTCCGATCAGCAGCTCGCGCATCCGGGAATTGCTGGCGGCGGGCGAGATGGCCGCAGCCAACGCCTTGCTGGGCTATGCTTACTTTACGGCCGGCGTGGTCCAGGCGGGCCGGCAACTGGGCCGCACGCTGGGGTTTCCCACCTTGAATATCGCCTGGGAGCCGGAATTAAAGCCGTGCTACGGGGTCTACGCGGTCACCGTGACCCATCCCGCCGGCGGGGTGGTCGAAGGGGTGGCCAACTACGGCTTGCGCCCGACGGTGGGCGCGGCGACCGGACCGCTGCTGGAAGTGCATTTATTGGGGGAGGCGGCGGCCACTTATGGCGATAGCCTGACTGTTAACTGGCTCCATTTCCTGCGGCCGGAGAGCAAGTTCAACCACGTGGAGGCACTGCGGGCCCAGATCGCGGTGGACCGGGAAAATGCCCGGGAATTTTTCCAAAAAAAGCGCGGGACGGCCTGAATTTCCCTCGGCGGTGGCGGATGCGAGGGAGGGCAAGAAGGACGCTTGACATGCCTAAGTGCAAATCTACGTTGCCGCCTCTTTCCCGATTTACGGGGTGGTAGCTCAGTTGGTTAGAGCGTCTGCCTGTCACGCAGAAGGTCGCGAGTTCGAGTCTCGTCCATCCCGCCATCCTTCGCTCCTCCCGGAGCTTCGGATGGCACGGCCATTGGAAGCGCAGGGAGGAGCGAAGGATGGCGCCCTCCCTAGCCCGCATATTTCACACTCCGAGCGACTTTTATGTTCGTCCAACTACGGATGGACCGCGTGTCATCGAAAGCGTGCAGGCAATGCGGGCTAAAAAACAAAACCGCCTGGCGGTTTTGTCATCAGCCCGGATGCCATGGCGCCGACAACGGCCGGACGAATCTCTGAACACTCGGGGGCTTCGCTGGAGAGCAAAGTATGAAATATCCGGGCTAGCCTTGGCGACGGAGGGCAGGGCCTGAGTTCCGGTTTGAGGTTGGCAGGGGCCCGGGCCTTGGGCAGGCTGGCCGCCAGTAGAAGACCACTCCCATGCCTCCGGCCGATTTGCTGACCTCCGCCAAGTTGCGGCTGAATGAGAATATCCGGCGAAACACGCCCCAGCCGGGCTGCGTATTTCTTCGCGCCGCGCAGGGGCGCCAGCGGATGGTGCTCACCCCGGCCCAGGCTGATTTGCTCACCCGTTATTTTGCCCAGCCAGGCACGGTCTCGGAAGTGCTGGTGAAAATGCTGCAAGCCCACAGCTGCCCGCCGCTCAGTGAATACTATGAATTGGTCCAGCGGGCTCATGACGCGGGCGTGCTGGTCGTGTTCGACGCCCCGGCGGCGCCAGCCGCGGTCTGCGACTGGAAGTTCCGCGTCCCACCGAAGCTGGGGGGAATCGTCGCGGGGGTCACCGTGTTGCTGGCCTTGCTCGGGTTGGGTCTGGGCTTGGGTCTGGCCCCGCGCGGGGTGCCGGCCAATGAGCTCACCAACGGGCTGACGGGCTGGCTGCTGAGTTGTGCGCTGCTGAGTTTGGGTGAGGCGCTGGCGGCGTGTGCCCTGGCCGGGGCCGGCTGCGAGGTGCGTTGGCCGCATTTTCACTGGCGGACGCTCTGGCCCGGTTTTCGCGTTGATTCGGCCGAGGCGGTGATGGGCGGGCGGGATGGGGTCCGGGCGGTGGCGGCCTTGCGCGTCGCCCCGCTGGTCATCGGGGCGGCCATCGGGGCGTGGAAAATGCCGGGCCTGCTGCTGCCGCTGCTGGCGGGCCTGCTGCTGGTGTTGGCGCCGTGGGGCGGGAGTGCGATGGCACAGTGGCTGCATTCCCTCCGGGCCCAACCTCGGTTTACGGTGCGTTCCGGCACCGCC
Organism: Verrucomicrobiota bacterium; assembly: GCA_031392885.1. GTDB lineage: Bacteria > Verrucomicrobiota > Verrucomicrobiia > Opitutales > Opitutaceae > Lacunisphaera. Next base: position 9,119 of record JANMVS010000066.1, on the reverse strand, counting down.
TATACGGCCGATGATATCGATATCTGGGCCGATTGGCGGAGCTGGTGGGCGGACGTGGAGAACAAGGTGGCCCTGGGTTGGGTGGCGTGGGCTGTCACCTGGAGCCTGCTGCTGGGCGCCGTCATCCTGCGCTACTTTCCCGGGTGGTCGGCGAGAATCACGGCTTGGTTGGGCCTGGCGCCGAACTTGCAGTCCCTGCGGGCCGTCGTCCTCTATGCGCTGTTGGCGGTGCTCGCCCTGGGGGTGCTGGCCGTCGGCCGGGCCTTATATCGTCACTGGCGAATCAAACGCGACCGGGTCCGGCCCTTGCGCGGCAGCCGCGCGGCAGGCTCACCCGCCCTGCAGGGTGGTATTCCCGAAATGCTGAAGCAACTCGCCCTCTTCCAGACTCTGCCGGAGGAGGAACTGGCGGCACTGGCCGCGGCCATGACCGAGGTTCAAGTCAAGAAGCGGCAGGAGGTCTTCCGGGAAAATGACGCCGGCGATGCGTTTTATGTCGTCATCGAAGGCCAGTTGGAAATCAGCAAGAGCGCGGCGGGGCCGAAGGGCCGGGCGATGACCATCGGCTGGCTGGGCCCGGGCGAGGCGTTCGGGGAGATTGCCTTGCTGGAGAATGCGGGCCGCACGTCCACGATCCGGGCCCAACAGCCGAGCCGGCTGTTGCGGTTGATGAAGCAGGATTTCGAGCGACTGCTGCTCGGTCGGGTGGGCACGGTCCGGGTCCGGGAATTGCTGCAGTATGCCCGATTTCTCGGTCGGTTGGTGTACCTGGGCGACTGGGCGTTTGATGACCTGATCCGCTACGCCCAACGTTGTCGCAGTGTGCATATGCCCGTGGGCTCGCGGGTCCTGAAAAAAGGCGACTCGAATTTCTGGTTTTTTCTGATCTACGATGGCGCGCTCGAGGCCCGGGAAGGGAACCGGGTGCTGCGCCGGATGGAACCGGGTGATTATTTCGGGGAGATCAGCCTGCTGGCGAATGACACCGCCACGGCCGATGTGGTGGCGGTGGAGGAAAGCCGCTGCCTGCTCATGGGGCGGGAGGATTTCCTGGCGTTTTTCTCCCGGGATTTCCGGATCGGACTGCGGATGGAAACGCAAGCGTCCCGCCGCCTGGGCAAGGATTTGTTTCGATCCAGCGCACGATAATCCGTATCAATTCATTCGGAATTTCCCGCGGATGACGCGGATCAAGGCGTTAGAGATAAAACCCGGTTCCTCGCTGTTTTCAGTGGTGAAGGGTTGCGCGAGCCCCCCCCAGCCCCGGAAGAGTTAACCACTGATGGATTCATCCCAGGATGAATCCTTCAAGGTGTGCTCCGACTAATCGTCTCCGCCACGGGGTTTCGGGGGCCGGCTAATCGCCGGCAGAGTCTCTGTCTGCGATCAGCTGACCCCCGGAACTTATCCCGGAGACGATTAGTCGGAGGGGTGAGTTAAAGTTTCGCCGTTTGGCGAAACTCATTAGTGGTTTTCCAAACTGCACCGTTGGGTTTGATGGCAACCCACTGAAAGGAGCGCAGAACCTAAAACCCGAACCAAACCAATCCACACCGTCCGGTGCGTCATTGGATCGATTGGCTCCAGGTTGGTCTTGGCTCTGAAATATCCCGATCGATCCGCGTAATCCGCGGTTTTCTACTGCATGGATACGTATCGGCCAAGCCCGGACGGAACATCATCCCGGCACCTGCGGCGGGATACGGCTTGGGGGAGAGCGTAGTAGGGTGTGCCCTCGCGCCCAAACCCGGCAGGCAGGGACGCCCACCGCTACGGCGAAAGCCTTGAATCAAACCGTCCGGCCTGTCCGCCATAGCTTGGGCGACGGAGGGTCGCCGGGCGCCAGCAACGTTCAGCCCAGCCCGAAGAAAGCGTAATCGTCGGGAAAATCCTTCACCGGGTGCCGGCCCAGCGGCCGGGCGGTGGCGCCGAGACTGAACGAGACAGCGGCGGGTTCACTGAGCACGCAATTGGTGCCCAGCCCCTTGGTGGATTTTTCGATGCGGAAGAGAAAGATCACTTGCGACCCCGCGAGGGACTCGCCTTGCAGACCGCCGCTGATCCGCACGCTGCCATGGTGCAGGACAATGCGGAAGGGCCGCGGACTCGCGGATTGGAGACGCACCAATTCCTGCAGGGCGAGCTGGACTTTCGCGGCGGGATGGCGGTCCTCCCGCCAGTAGGCGAACAAGGCGTCGCCCAGATAGGCATTGATCGTACAGCCGGAACTGAGGAGAGCGGGACGGACCAGTTGGAGCCATTGCTTGAATTCGGCGGTCGCGGTTTCGGCTCCGACCTGCTGCGTGCGGGCCGTATAGCCAATGAGATCAAGCAGCAGCAACCAGCAAGACCCGGAGTGGATCTGCACGGAGGTAGCGCCGGAATCGGCGGCCTGCTCCGATTTCTGACTGCAACGGTAGACCAGGGTGGCGTCGCCGAAAGCAAGCTTGTCCCCATCCCGGAGCGGCACCACCTGCTCGAGTCGGAGACCGTTGACATAGGACCCGTTGGTGCTGCGCAGATCAGCCACCAGGAAGCCCCCGCCGGGGGCGGGTTGCAGCATGGCATGATTCCGGGAGATGCCGGGCAGGTCGAGGACCAGCGTGTTGGAGCTGGCGCGGCCGATGGTGCAAACGCCCTTGTCGAGCCATTCCATGCGGCCGTCGGCGAATTCCAGCCACGCTTGGGCCAAAGGGGTGTCCATGCGCGGGGGGGAATTATTTCAGGCGCAGGCGCCAGAGGTTGTAAGCCCCGCCGCGGTTGGAGAGAATAAAGACGACGTTGGGATCCGTCGGCGACCAGGCGGGCAGGATGTCATCCGAGCCGTTGCTGGTGAGTTGCTGAATCTGCGAGCCGTCGGCATTCATGACGTAAACATTGTTATTGGGGCGGCCTTTGTCGTCTTTGTCCCGGTCCGAGACAAAGAGAATGCGGATCGGGCTGGCGAAACTGGCGACCGGATTGAAACAATTGGCGGCCAGAAAGGAATCGTCGGAAATCAGGTTGGTCTCAAGCCGTCCGTCCGGCTCCACCGAGTAGATCTGGCGCTTGCCGTTGGACTCGTCGACGCGGGTGAAATAAATCTTGGAGTGCTCGCGGTGGCTGACTTCCTCGGCGAGGATTTGGAACTGGGTGGGGAGCGCGCCGTCAAACTTGACCGTGCTGAGCTGCGGGCGCGCCAGCGGATAATTGGGTTCAATCGAGAGATAGACGACCTCGCGGTTACTGTCGGTGTAGGTCGGGCCGTAGTTGAAACGCTGGTCATTGGTGATCCGGGAGACGCCGCCGGCGGTCCGGTTGTCGGTGAAGCTGATGCGGAAAATGTCCGGCTTCTGCAGGTCGCCGCGGTTGGACTGGAAGACGAGGACGTTGTTCGAATCCGGGGCGATGACCGGGTTGGCGTCAAAGTAGCGTTTGTTGTTATCGACCAGCCGGGCGATGCCGCCGCCCTCATCTTCGACGCGCTTCAGGAAGAGGCCGGAATAATATTTCCCGGCGTCATCCTGCGAGGTGATGGAGAAAATGGCCGATTCCCCGTCGGGGGTGATCGCGTAGGAATTGAGGGCCTGCAGCGGGGCCTTGAGGTTTTGATCGCGGCGCACGAAGCGGGTCACCCGGGTGAGACTGGCGATTTCGGCGCTGCGTTCACCGCTCTCGAGGGTGCCGAGCTTCGTGGCCTCGCTGACGACCAGCTTGGCGCCGGTGGGCGTCATTACGATGACCGGCGAGTAGAGTGGCACGGCCAGTTCGGTCACCGGCTTGAGGGTCAGAACAACCGGAATGGGGGTGTCCTGGTTGATCGTCACCTGGACCGGTTGATAGATGGTCGGAATCTCCGCCCGCACGACGTACGAAGTCCACGGCTTGGTCTTGTCGGCGCGGGTGAAGACCAGCGGCAGCTTCTGGGGGGCGGGGCCCACCTCGCGGTTATCGACCGAGACCATGGCTTGGATCGCCGAACCATCGCCGGACTTGGTCTCGATGAGCATGGTGCGTTCGAGGCGGATTTGGCTGAGCACCACGTCGGCGGCCTGCTTGGTCTCGGGCAGGTAGAGGCTTTCGCCTTGGAAATCTTTTAACGTGAGGCTGACCGCGAGGGCCTTCCAAGGGGATGTTTTCGAATCGCGGCTGAAGGTGGCCGTCTTGCTCAGGGGGGTCAGCCCGGCCGGTCTGCCGTCGATGGTGACCGTGGCGCCATCAGGGGAGGACTTCAGGGTGATCTCCTTTTCCATCGTGAGTGGCTCGAGGGTGACGGTTCTTTCCCTGGCGTTTCTTCTCATATCGGAGATTTCCCGGTAGGTGTAGGAAACGGTCTCGGGCTGGTAGCCGGCTTTCTCCACGATGAAGTTGTAGGCTTGGTCGCGATTCGAGATGTCTTTGAACGTGGCCGGGGCGAGCTGGCGCTGCCCGTCGAGGGTGACGGTGGCCCCGGTCGGGGTGGCGACGTTGATCTTGAACTCGGCGGCCCAACTGGTGGCGGTGGCCAGGGCCAGGGTGGAAATCGCGGCGGTACGAAGGAGCGAGCGGAACATGATGGGATCATAGGTACCCGCTGGGAATGACCGCAACAAGGTATTTTCTTTCTGGCTTCGGAAGGTGCGGGCAGTTGAATGGCTCTCCGCTCCCCTATGGAACCAATTTCGGAAAAAACCATCTTCAGCCCCCGCCCGGTGGCCAAAGGCGACCAATTTCAGGCTGGGGACATTGTGGGGCAATATCGGGTGGAAAAAGTGCTGGGGGCGGGCGGCATGGGCGTGGTCTATCTCGTACAGCACACGGCCTTAAAAAAGAATTTTGCGCTGAAGGCCCTGCCGGCGGTGCTGGCGCAGGAAAAGGCCTTCGTCGCGCGGTTCAAGCGCGAGGCCGAGATGCTGGCGCGCCTCAAGCATGCCCATATCGTCAACGTGACCGATTTCGGCGAGAGTCTGGGCCGCCTTTACCTCGTCCTGGAATATGTGGACGGCGGCACCTTTGAGGAGTGGTTCGAGAAGAACCGCAAACCCGGCCACGGCGCCCCGGCGGGCGAGGTGCAGCGTCTCGTCGGGCACGTCCTGCTGGGACTCGCCCATGCCCACCAGGCCGGCATCGTCCATCGCGATCTCAAGCCCGCCAATGTGCTGCTGGAGAAAACCGGGGAAGCCAAAATCTCGGACTTCGGGCTGGCCCGGGTCGTGGCGGAGGAGGAATACCGTCGTACCGGCGGCACCGCCTCGCCGTTTCAAGGTGACAGCGTCACCACCACCGGTTCGATTGTCGGCACGATCGACTTCATGTCCCCGGAGGCGCGCAATTCGCGGCCGTCCGACCTGCGGTCCGATATCTACGCGGTCGGGGTGATCGCTTATTATCTCCTCACCGGCCGCAAGCCGCATGGCATTGCGCAACTGGCTTCGCGGCTGGTGCCCGGTCTGGATGTGCGGTGGGACAAATTCATCGCGACGTGTCTGGCGGAGGATCCGGCGCAACGTTATCAGACGGCGACGGCGGCGTTGGCGGGATTGAATCTTATCCAAAGTTCGCGCGGGCAAAAGCGCTGGCTGCTGCCCGTCGCGCTACTCGGTCTGGCCGCGGTCGGCGCGGGAATTTGGCTGTGGCCCCGACCGGCCCCCGAGCCGGTTAATGTCCGGGCCCCGGTGACCGGACCCGAGTCGGCGCCCGGGTCCGTGCCGGTGGCCAACGGGACGCCAGCAACTTCCGAGTTGCTCAAACTGCCCGATCCCTCCGCCACCCGCCGCAAGTTTGTGCTGACCGGTCTGCCCGCCGGGGCCGTGGTGACATACCGCCAGCGCAATCATCCGGTCGGTGCCGCTGGCCGGGTGCTCCTGGAGTTGCCGGCGGGCCCGCAGGTGGTGCAGGTCAAGGCACCCGGCTATCTTGATTGGGAAGGAGACATCGCCGCCGACGAAGCCCAAACCGAGGGGACGGTACCACTGGAACAGGTGCTCCCGCACCCCGTGCGTTTCACCGGGCTGCCGGCGCAGGCGCGACTGACCATCGGGGGGCAGGTGATCGCGGCCGACGCCAATGGCGCCGCCGTTCTGCCGTTGCGCCCGGGCGCCGTGACCGTGGCCGTGACCGCGGCGAAATATGAGCCGTTGGAACTCGGGGTGGAAATCCTGCAAACCACCGAAAACATTCCGCTCGTGATGAAGCGACTGCCGCCGCCGCCCGAAGTGGTCGTGAAGCTGGCGGGCGGCGCGGAGTTGAAATTCAAATGGGTGCCCCCGGGAAAATTTCTTTTCGGCTCACCGCCCGAGGAACGCGGCCGGCAACAAAAAGACCTGATGCGGGAAGAACGCACCATTCCGCAGGGATTCTATCTGGCGGAAACGGAGATGACGCAACGGCAGCACAAACAGCTCACCGGCAAGAATCCCAGCACCAGCCGCGCGCTCGGTGATGAGAACCGGCCGGTGGAGCAAGTGGGTTGGCGCGATCTGGTGGATCCCGCCGGCGTGCTGGAAAAAACCAACGAAAACCTGCGGCGCCTCAATCTGGCCTACACGGCCGACCTGCCCACGGAGGTGGAGTGGGAATACGCCTGTCGCGCCGGCACGGAGTCAGGTTTCTACAACAACAAGGAAATGACCTCCGAGCGGGATGATCCGGCCTTGAACGAAATCGCGTTCTATTCCCACGGCGGCAAGCAGGAGGCGCCATCTCCCGTCCGCAAGCTCAAGCCCAACGCCTGGGGCTTCTACGATATGCTCGGCAATGTGACCGAGTGGACCTACGGCGTGCGCGGGGTGCGGGACCGGGTGCTGCGCGGCGGCAACTGGAAAGCCACCCCTGCGTTTTGTCGCTCGGCCTCGCGCCAGGAAATGACCGCGGAAGCGAGACCAAACGATACCATGGGCTACCGGTTGGTGTTGCGGCCGGTCGAGCAGTGAGCGGCGGGGTGGGTGGTTTGTGGGATAATCCTTAATTCCGCAGAAGGATTGGCCACAAAAAGCGCAAAAAGCGCAAAAGCTGAAAATTGGAACACAAATGAGGTGCGCCGCGGCGGAGCGGGCCGCTCCGCCCTACCTCACGCATCGTGCGCTCAGCCTATTGTGCGAAGCTCAATCCTGAAAAAACTTTGGGCGTTTTATATCAGGTCAGCCGCCGTTTTTCCATCACCGACCGCCATAAACCGGCTTCGTCGGGCAAGCCATGCTCGCTCAGTTTTTGGCTGATGAGATCAATCGTCGGTTCAGCCACGTGGTGTTGCGGATCCCCGGGCAGGTGAGGCAGCACCACCCTTGCCAGACCCCAGCAGGCCCAGGCGCGCCAGCGGCGTTGTTCACGCCGGGGCTCGTTCATCCGGTCGGCGAGGTGCGAAAAATGCACGCGGGGGTTGCCGATGAAAACAACCGCCGGTGTATGGCGCAGCAGCCACGCCATGGCCGCGTAGGGCAGGGGCCAGTCGCGCAATACCGGCTCGTCGCCTTGCAGGTTGGCCAGCAGGGCGCGGTCCACCTTCAGGATGGCGCGCGCGGCTTGACCGCGCTGCCAGAGGTAGTGCCCGTAGGTCAGCGCGGTCAGGTAGAACTCTTCGTCGCGCGCGGGGCCATGGGCGGAGAGTGCGCTGGCATCCATCTGCGCCGGCGGCGGCGGCAAGTGGGGGCAGGGCGGGAAGAGGGATGGCATCAAGGTGACAGTCGTCAGCCGGCCAAGGTGGCACAAGTTTATCTTGGCGGCGGGCCCGCCGTTCCCGCATAACCGGGCGGAACAATGGAAGCCCCCAATACGATCAACGTGGTAAGCGGCTGGCGGCGCCTGGCGCTTTGGCTGGCGGCCTCGCTGCTCCGCGTCTGGTGCCGGACCCTGCGGTTTGAGGCGGATGCCGCGACCCAGCAGCGGCTGGCAAACGCGGATGAGCCGATGGCCCTGGTGATCTGGCACAACCGGCTGTTTATTTCGGCGGAATATTTCAGCCGCTACCGCGCCCGGCGGAAAGTTTACGCGCTGGTGAGCGCCAGCAAGGACGGGGCGTGGATCGCCGAGTTTTACCGCATGGTGGGACTCATCCCCCTGCGGGGATCGAGCAGTAATTTCGCCCGCGAGTCGGGCAAAGCCCTGATCGAGGTCATGCGCGCGGGCCACGACATCGGGATCACCCCGGATGGACCGCGCGGCCCGATGTATGAGATCAAGCCGGGCGTGCTGGTGGTGACGCGGCGCACCAATGCCCCGCTGCTGCTCCTCGGCGCCGAGTTCACCCGGGCGAAACGGTTGCGGAGTTGGGATCGCATTTATATTCCCTGGCCGTTTTCACGCGTCATCATGCGCTGCACCATCCTGCCGGCAAAAAAAGCCGACGGGGAGAAGCTCAGTGTGGAAGACGTGCGCGCGGCCATGCTCGCCATCAATCCGGATAGGCCGGAGTAATGGCGAGGGCCGGGCGAGTCGTCCCGCCGAGCCGGCGCAAGCAATGGAGGGCCCGAACAGAATTTATGCTCAGAACTCCGGCTGGACCGTGAAGCTCTGACCGGGCTCGGCGACGAAGTCATTGCCGGTGCTCCACGACAGGTCGTTCACCAGGAGCTTGAAGACCACCGGGGCGGCGGCGTTTTTGACGGTGGTGGTCCACAGGCTGGTGCCGACACAATCCATCGCCACGCCGTGCTCCCAGGTCAGGCCCGGACCTTCGCCGCGGATGTAGAGATGATTGCCAAAACCGATGTCGGTCTTGGCGGAGATGAAGGTGGCCGGCGGTTCCGAATTGACGGTGGGCTTTTTCTTGGCCGGGGCGGCGGACTTCCTGGTCACGACCGCGGTTTTCTTGGCCGGCGCGGGCGAATTCTTGGCCGGGGCGGCGGACTTCTTGGCTGGCAGCTTGGTCGCGGCCGCTTTCTTAGTGGTCATTTTCATGTTGGATTTCAGTTTTATGTTAAAGGGGTAGGAGCTGTATTTTCTCCTGCCGTGGCTGGCTGCAACAGCAATTTCAGCGCCAATTTTGCGGTCTGGTTAAGTTGCGCTGGGCAAGCGGGTAGCAGCGGCACAAAATTTTGTTTTACTCCCGCCAAAGCGTCCGCCAGAAGCATCCTTCGCTTGGGGGGCAGTAGCTCAGTTGATAGAGCGCGTCGTTCGCAACGACGAGGTCGTCGGTTTGATCCCGATCTGCTCCACCAGCCTTC